>CAZNYE010000412.1:0-2981 GCA_964577185.1 uncultured Pseudomonadales bacterium
GGGGCTCGATGTCGCGAGACTGGTTGGCAGAGAAACCTGGGCGAACTGTTCGATCACGCCTATGGCAATCCCAGCGATCATGGCACCAGGCAGGCTGCCCAATCCTCCAATGATCGCCGCGGCGAACGCTTTTATGCCGATAAATCCCACCTGCGGATCGATCAGGCTCACGGGCGCAAGCAGAACCCCCGCAAGGCCAGCGATACCGGCGGAGAGCGCCCAGGCCAGCGAAGTCACGCGATTCACTGAAATACCAACAAGCACCGCCGCAAGTTGGTTTTGCGACGCGGCCTGCATGGAAACGCCAACCCTTGTGTAGCGAAAGTACGCCCCCAGCAAGACGCAGAGCACTGCCGTGCCAAGAATCACGGCAAGGTTTTCGTAGCCGATTGTGACCTCGCCAAAACGAAGCACGTTGCCGCTAAAGGGGTTGTGAATGTTCTTTGGATCAACCCCCCATACGCTACCGGCAAAGGCGCGCAAGAGAAACCCGAGTCCCACCGTCAGCATGAGCACAGCGAAGGTCGGCTCGCCGATCATAGGTCTTAACAGGGAGCGCTCTAGCAGTATTCCCACCAAGGCCATGCTCGCGCATGTGCAAATGAGGCCCAGCCAATAGGGCATGCCTAGAATATTGAGAAAGGTGAAGGCGATGAACATGCCGATCATCATGAGGTCGCCCTGGGCGAAGTTCACCACCTCGGTGGCCTTGTAGATGAGTACAAAACCGAGCGCAATCAATCCATAAACGCAGCCTTGGGATACGCCGGTGATGAGAACCTGGGAGATGAGATCGAAATCCATTTCACCCGCAATCTTACCCTCCGGCAAGGATCCACGAAAGGTACACGCCGTGCGCCAAACCTCCCGCGAAAGGTCTATTCGAGCCTAAGATTGCCGGTCTCGAGGATATGGATCCGAACGGAGAGGGCGTCTATAGCTGGACCCTATACCTCGCGTACCAGATGCGGCCGCGTGGGTCGTGGGTGTAATAGTCGTAGGCACCATCAACATTCACCAGCGGTGGCTCCTCGTTGGTGGCGTTCTTCACACCAAGCGTCAGAGCTGAACTTGCTGATTCCAGCCCAAGAACGGGCAGATCAACCTCGTACTGCAGATCCACGGTGGTCATGGATTCAATGGTTTCGGCAAATCCGATATACGCCCCACGAAGCGCACTCTGCGGCACATCGTCTTCGTATTCGTCGATGTGATACACCGTGACATACGCCGAGTGACGACCCTTGAGCCACCCGAGAACCAGATTGGCCTTGTATTGTGGCAATGGCCTGCCAATCGGATTGGAGGCGTTTCTGGAACCGACGCCATCGACTTCGGTGCCATCTTCAAGGATGATGTCGTAATCGAAGGTGTGACTGACTCCGAGCTTGGCACTGATGAGTCCGAGCGCACCGGCTTCAAAGGAATAGGAGGCATCGAGATCGATACCGGATGTCTCCAGCGAAGGCGCATTGAAGTAGGAGGCTTGTGTGCGAAGCAGATTGCCGCTCGCGGAGCGGATGACCTTATCTGGGATTCCCGCACCGATGCTATGCACTTGGCCGCCGAAGGCACCGCATAAGGGGCCAGCGGCAGGGTCACTATTCACACCATTCGGACAGCGTAGGGCGTTATCGAGATTAATCAGGTACTGGTGCCCTTCTCTTGCGATGAGCTTCTCGTACTCATATGAATAGTAATCGACGCCAACCCGCAGGCCATCTAGCGCACCAGAGGGTGTCCAGATGAAGCCTAGGTTAAAGACTTCCGCCTCTTCCGGCTCAAGCTGATCGTTTCCCTCAGTGATTGTAGGTCGAAATGCGAGTCCGCCGGTTCCTGAAAAGCCATCGGTGGAATTCAATAGGGTCGTCTGGCTACCGCCGGTTTGCAACAAGGAGCCGATACGGAACGAAGTTCCCCACGATGCGCGCAGGGTAATCTCGTCGAGCGGCTGAACTACCAGACCGACCTTCGGATCGAAGGTATCAGCGTCCAGCTCATCAAAGGTCTCGTAGCGACCGGAGACATTGACGTTCAGCCAGTGTGCGACGGGAATCTGCGCCTCGGAAAAAAGCGCATAGGACGAATAGCTGTTGTCCCAGTCCTGGGCGCCGTAGACGAATTTGAAATTGTTGGCGTTCAGTTCGTCCCCGGCATCCACCAAGGTCTCATCCTGGCGATACTGTGCGCCGATCGCAATATTTACCGGGCCCTGCGGAACATCAAAGGCTTCACCGGTCAAGACCAGATTAAAGACCTGTTGTTCAACCTCCGAATCAAGCAGAATCAGTCCTTGCATCCAATCGAGTAGCTCGACAGGATTCATGTATTTTCGAGCCGCCTGCGCCACAGTGAGGCTTGGGTCGGCGGCCCAAGGGGAGTTATCGGATGTGTTCCACGGATTGCCGGTGACCGGATCATAGCGACTGGTTTGGAAACTGTTGTAGAAGTAACAGTCGCCTGTCCCGAGGTTGCCGGAGCCGGGCGTGCCCGTCGCCCGATCACAGGAAGCACCGCCCAAGCCGACATAGGCGGCATTGACGTTGGAAGTCAGGGTATCTGACGGGTTGTAGGTAAAGGACTCGAAGTTCGAGATGCTGAGGTTGGCATCCACAGACCAATCCCTGCCCCCTATCTCCAACTCATAACTTCCCCCCACGACGATATTGGTGGTTTCACGCTCGACACTGGAGATAGTGCCGATTGGACGTTCGTTCCGGTCCGAATCAACGGTCCCGCCCATCATCCGTTGCAGTGCCAGGTAGGGTACGGGCGCGTAACCCCGACGCGCCGCATCAAGTTGAAGCCCGAAGTGATTGGGAGGGATGATGGCAAAGGTGACATCGGGGTAAAGAGAATTATTGCGCGAAGATTCGTTCTCCGCGTAGCTGACACTACCGTAGAGCTCGAACCGGTCATTCACTCTGTGATTGCCGTCAAGAAGGAGTTTGAGCTGCGTCTCTTCCCGCACGAGCGAGAAG
>CAZNYE010000413.1:0-2883 GCA_964577185.1 uncultured Pseudomonadales bacterium
GCCTTCGGTCAGTTCGCCCTGATCCTACCTAGGCAGAACAGTGTCATCGCCATTCATAGTGGCACCTCGCAGATGCAGGACATCATGAACATCGCCTGGGACCGGCTATTGCCAGCCATGCAGGACGGACCACTTGCGGAGGATCCAAAGGCGCACCGCCTTCTCACTCAACAGCTCGAAGACCTCTACATCCCAATTCCCACCAGTGAGGTGGAGCCGGCAGAACGCGAGAAACGACTGGGGCTGACCTGGAAATTCACGGAAAATCCGTTCGACTTCGAAACGCTTTCGATTACTAGAAAGGGCGATGATACTGTCCTCACCATCACAACCCCCACCGGAACTCACAAGATTCGCTCGAGTTCAAGGCGCTGGATAGCTGGTGAAACAGATATCTTCCCAACAGTCTCAAGAATGGGCGGAACACCCGGGGCAGAGCGCATCGCGGCCAGCGAAACCTGGACGGGTAGCAGCGCGGTCAGCTTTCGCATCGAATACACCGAAGCGCCGCATATGACCACCATCGATGTGCGGTTCTCGGAGGAAGATATTGCTGTCCAAGTCACCCATGGCAACTTCTTCGGGTCGGGAGAGAGCCCCAAGTTTATCGGCGTGCTCGACGAGGCGTGAGGGTTGGATTGTACTCTTGGCGAGATCAATGGCATCGTCACAGAGCAATGTCGCTGCGCTGTTCGAATCCTGATCCAGCTCCAAGATACAGCTTGGTAAGTAAGTGATTGGGAACACTCAGGGCTCAGATAGCGTGGCGCGATATCCAAGAGTTCATCGACCCCCACCAACTTGCCGTCAAGATCATGCAGACCTACGCAAACTTCACTGTCGGTGGCTCGCTAAGTGTGAACGTTCATGGGCGCTATATCGGCGAAGGGCCACTCGTTCGCTCAGTTGAATCAATCAAGGTCGTATTGGCAGACGGTTCGCTGGTCCAAGCGAGTCCGTCACACAACTCCGAGATCTTCTATGGCGCGATCGGTGGCTACGGAGGGCTCGGCGCGATCGTCGAAGCGACACTACAACTAGTTCCGAACGAGAGAATCGAGCGCCGGGTGACCCCCATGGCGACTTCCGACTACCTTTTGAAGAGTTTGTTCCGCGCATGGCCTCCGTTTTTGGAGAACATGACGTGAATGTCATCAATGTCTCAATTCGTCACGCGCATGCTGATCCGGACATCACTCGCTCCTGCGAAGCATCACCTCGCCAGCTCCGCGCGAAGAAAGTTCAGCCAGTGCCAACGTAGGGAATAAGCCGCCCCAACAGCAACACGCCAACCCAGAGGCAGATAGACGCATAGCCGATCAGCTTGGCTGGATTTGAAGTATCGCCGTGTTCCGGCCAAGACTCGGCGGCAGGTACTATTTTCCAAACGAACCAAAGCGCGTTCAGGCCAGCGAGCACAATGAGCACCATCTTTAAGCGAAACGCGATGTTGGCTGCGTATCTGTACGGGTCTGCGCAGAAGAAAAGTACGCCCGTCACGACATTGAGCGAGAAGCCGATGCCGGCCAGAGGTAGCAGCCTGTGCACTTCTCGAATGCTCACGGCTCGAATGAATCCGGCCAAGCGCGCATCGACAATGAGCACGGTGCCAAGCAGCAGGGAGAGTCCGAGGAAGTGAGCGATCTCGAGTAGCGGCCATAGCCAGTAGGTGGCATTCACCCACTCGTTCAGAGCGGTTTCATTGACAAATCTGGCAAGCGCATCCATGGAACAAGCCTAAAGATATGCGATCAACCGACCCGCAAAGACGGCGACTGTCCAAGATGCCAAGCTCACAAGTCCCAGTAGACGGAACTGGACATCGAGGCGCACTTCGCCGTCTTCGTCGAGGGACGCGCTATTCCTGAGGCGCCAGTGAACCCATCCTCCGGCAATGCCGCCACAGGCCACGCTCACCAGCTTGATAAGAAACGGGGTGTGAGCCACCAATAACGTCGCCTGAGAAGTGAACAGGGCCATGCCGGACAGACCGTTGAGGAGTAATCCGAGCCAAGCGATTCGAACAGGCGAAATGAACGAGGACAGTGGAAGCGAGTTGAACAGTCCCAGAAGCCGAAACCCAAGCACAGCAAAGACACCCACAACCATCGCCATGCCCAAGGCATGCAGGCTGAGCATGAGCGGGTAGCCATGCATGGACTCGCCCACCCATATGGCTAACTCGGTGTTTTCCAGCCGCTCAAGAGGAGTCAACGACACCAGCGCTCAACAATCTCCGATCACGGAGTATAGAGTAGCTACGCCTTGTCAATGAAAGGCGCTGGGGCATGAGCTTTGCCGTATTTCTACTTAATGATTGGTGTCTGATCGAACCGATTTTCCCATGGGTCACGCCTAAAGCTTGCTGATCACCGTGTCGGCATAGTGATTCATAGCAGTCACCTTGTCTTCGACAGGCATGCCTGCGGTTGAGGGGTCATAGGGGTCGCGAAATCCGACGAACACGCCGGTGACACCCTGATCCTCTAGTCGGCGAATACCCTCTAGGCTGAAGGCATGCATGGAAATGACGTGAATTTCGAATGGTTTGTGCTGCACACCTTCCGCTTTGCGGATTTCTTGCAGTCGCGTCAATATAGGTTGTAGCTCGTCCTTATCGCCACCGGCATGCACCCAACCATCGCCATGCAATGCGGCGCGGCGCAGCGCGGCATCTGAATGGCCTCCAAGGAGAATGGGCATGGGCTCCGTGGGGGCCGGATTGATACTGATCTCACCGAAATCGTAGAACTCACCGTGATACTCGAACCAACCGCCAGCACACAACCCGCGCACGATTTCGATCATCTCATTCATGCGTTTGCCGCGTCGCTCAAAGGGCTGACCGCACAAGTCGAAATCGTGTGGCCACGGGCTTAAGCC
>CAZNYE010000414.1:0-5310 GCA_964577185.1 uncultured Pseudomonadales bacterium
GCAATAGCGGCGAGACCTCCGCGCGCACGCTGGTGAACTTGTTCCAAAGCACACCTATCGGCGGTTTTCTTCCAGTGAATCCTGGATCGCTCGATGTTGACGGAGACGTGAGTTTTCGCATGAATGCCAGTCTGCCTCTTACCTTCCACCCTCCCGACATCAAGTTCGAACTTGATTTGCAACTTGACGGCGTGGATGTGAAGCTCCCGCAGGCAGAGAGCAGGGGCACCGAACTTGCCGCTCGTCAGCTACAAGGAGCGATGACCTACAGGTTTCCCGATGAGTTCACGAGCGAAGGTATTGAGGGTTCCTTGTTTGGACATGCCGCGAGCTTCAGCCTGAACACCGGCGAATCCGCGTTTGACGGGACCAGACGCATTCAAGCCGATGTCAGGTCACACATCGATCATGCGATTTTGAACGCGCTCTTTGCGCAGAATCTTCCCTTGGATGGGGAAACCTCCTACGCCGCGCACATTGAAATCGACCCGCAGGCAGAGGTTTCGCCTCGATTCCGTGTTCACTCTCATCTCCTCGGCATGGCGGCAGAGCTTCCGGGCGGACTTGGCAAGCGCGCGGATGAACCGGCACCACTGTTGGTGGATCTGACCATTGACGAGGGCGGGCGTTCGGGGGAAGCGTGGTTTTCTTTCGAGCGGCGTGTCGGTGGGGTGCTCCACTGGGAGCATTCTGCCGGTTCTGATCCCGAGCTAGGTGGAGCGCTTGTCCTGGGGCCAGACCACTCAACAATGGATCTGGCGGCAGACGGCGAGCAGGGACTGCGAATACTCGGCTCTCTCTCCGAACTCTCGCTCACCGACTTGAGGATGCTCAATTCCCCGGCAAACAAGTTCCCTTTGCCGAAAGTGAGTATTGACCAGTTCAAGCTTGATAGATTGCTGATTGGCCACTTCTTCTTGAACGACCTTGTGATCGCAGGCTCGCTCGGGCCCGATCAGATTGACCTTAACTTCAAGGGAGATGGCCTCGAGGGCACTTGGAGCGCTCTGGAGGCAGGCTTCAGTCAATTGGACTTTGCGCGAATTCACCTGCGATCGGAGAGCGAAGATGAGGCCGAAGTGGGGGCGCTCATTGGCGACCTTGATCTCACCTCGCTACCGGAAGTCGATCTCTCCACTGAATCTCTCAGAATTGGCGAGAATGATTACGGTGCCTGGCAATTGGGACTTCGTCAAATTGAGGATGGTGTGAGATTCGTCAACATCCTTGCCGAAGCAAGAGGGCTTTCGATCGATGCGAGAGACGATCTCGTGTGGCGGCAGCTGCCAGATGGCAGCCATGAATCCCGGTTCATTGGTGATCTGTCCACCGACGATCTTGCCGATGCCATGCTCGGGTGGGGATTCGCGCCGAGTGTGGAGGCCGAACGAGCAGAACTTGCGGCTGATCTGAGTTGGTCTGGAGTGCCCTGGAAGCCTGAGCTCAATGCCCTCGATGGTGAAATAGACCTCACCATCCGGCGCGGCAAATTTCGTGACTTCGATTCGGGGGCGGGGATGAAGCTATTGAGCCTGCTCGACTTCAACGCCTTTATTTCGAGACTCACGCTCGACTTTTCCGATGTGTTCGGGGAGGGCGTGGCATTTGACGAGGTGCACGTCAAGAGTCGCTTTGAGGACGGCCTGATGACCATGCTTGAGCCGGCCAAGATCGATGGGAACGGCGGTCGGTTTCAAATCGGCGGGAGCATCAATCTCGAAACACAGGAACTCGACAACCAGTTGGAGGCCACGCTCAAGATTAGTCGCAGTCTTCCCTGGCTGGCCACCTACCTTGCGCTACTCGGCAACCCAATCACCGGCCTGTCGGTGGCGGTGGCCGAAAGAGTCCTGAGGGAACCCATCGAGGACGTGAGTACCGCACGCTACAATGTGACGGGAACCCTGTCTGAACCAGTGTTCTCCTTGATCGAGGTTGAGGAACCGGAACCCTTGCCGGAGGAGTTGCTCGAGCCGGATTTGTCAGGTGCCGAAGCAATCGGGGAGGTCGAGGATGATATGGTTGAAGGAGGCGCTCCCGAACCAGAGACGAACGGAGAAACAACATCGAGCGGACAGCAGGCCGCACCGGACGCGCTCGCCGAGGATCCTGCTCAATCCGCGCAACCAATACCCAACACCCAATAGCCGAATATCGGAAGCCCTATGAACCAAATATGTGAAGCCGCCGCCGAGGAATGCCTGGGCGGTTCCGACTTGGATGTATCTCGCTGCGAATCCCTTCTTGCAGGACTGATGGCTCCGCAAGTGGACGCCGGAGAGCTGTTCTTCCAGAAGGAGCGGCAGCTTAGCTGGATACTCGAAGACGGCAAGATCAAGGAAGGAAGTTTCGGCGTTTCGGGCGGTGTCGGCGTGCGCGCCATGAGCGGTGAGAAAACAGGCTTCGCCTATGTGGACGACATCTCCTGGGACTCATTGAAGCCCGCGGTCGCCGCCGCTCGCGCCATCGTGCATTCCGGTTCCTCGGGAAGCGTCTCTGGATTTGAGCGGGAATCCTTTCAGGCGATTCACTCCTTGTCCGACCCCATCGCCGGAATGAGCAATGAAGCGCGTGTGGATGTATTGCGGCGCGTTGATGAGACCGCGAGAGCGCTGGACCCCCGCATCGTCAAGGTCACCGTGGGATTGCACGCCACACACGAAGCCATGCTGGTGCTCTGCAGCGACGGAACCTTCAGCGGCGACATTCGCCCCTTGATTCGCATGAACGTGGGTGTCATCGCCGAGCGGAATGGAAGGCGTGAGCGCGGCAATGCCGGCGGCGGGGGGAGAAGGGAAATGTCCTGGCTGCTGGAAGAAGATCGATGCGACCAATATGCGCGCGAAGCGGTACGGCTTGCGTTACTGAACTTGGATGCCGTCGATGCGCCCGCCGGAGCTATGCCGGTGGTGCTGGGTCCGGGCTGGCCGGGCGTTTTATTGCACGAAGCTGTGGGGCATGGCCTTGAAGGGGACTTTAATCGCAAGGGTACCTCGGCCTTTACGGGCCGCATTGGTACCCAAGTGGCATCGCCCTTGTGCACGGTGGTTGACGACGCGACACTTGCCGACCGGCGCGGCTCACTGCGCGTGGACGACGAGGGAACGCCGGGACAACGCACAGTGCTGATCGAAGATGGCGTGTTGCGCGGATACATGACGGACAAACTCAACGCGAAGCTCATGCAGGCGGACTGCACAGGCAATGGAAGACGCGAATCCTACGCGCACCTTCCCATGCCGAGAATGACCAACACCTTTATGTTGCCCGGCGCACACGAACCGGAAGAAGTCCTTGGTAGCGTCAAGCGAGGCCTCTATGCGGTCAGTTTCGGAGGCGGACAGGTGGATATCACTTCGGGTCAGTTCGTGTTTTCGACGACCGAGGCCTGGCTGGTTGAAGATGGCCGTCCGACGCAGCCGGTCAAGGGCGCGACGCTGATTGGCATGGGTTCCGAAGTCATGCAACGGGTGAGCATGGTGGGAAATGACTTACAGCTTGATTCTGGTGTCGGCGTCTGCGGCAAGGAGGGCCAGTCCGTACCGGTCGGTGTCGGTCAGCCCACCCTCAAAGTCGATGAAATTATTGTCGGAGGGACCCAGGGCTGACATCCTGTCAGCCCTGGGTCCAATGGCGAAGAATGCAGCCACCAGCAGGATGCCCGCAACCAATTCGACCCAGACGTATATTTCTATTCTTGTAACTACTCGCCCGCCTTGACACTATAGGAACTCGCCGCAATGTTGCCCCTGATGATGTGTTCACCCATTTCGCTCCGCGCACCAGCAACAGGGGCGTTGTCCCATGGTGTCAAGGGGGGCGAGTAGTGACGTTCTCTCCATGCCCATAGATTCACTGGCCGAGTTAACCGCGCCGCTTTGCGAGACAGGCGGCGAATTGCCTCAGGTTGCGAGAGAGATCATTGCCGCGGCCAACGCCAAGGGTGTTGATGCGGCCGAAGTTTCCATATCCAAGGGCGCCGGCTACACGGTTTCGGTGCGCCTCGGCAATGTTGAGACCACCGAGTTTCACCAGGATGTGTCTTGCGGAATCACGGTCTATAGAAAATCCTGTAAGGGTTCGGCAAGGACTTCTGATCTGTGCGCCGCTTCTCTCGATGAGACGCTTGCGGCCGCCTGTGAAATCGCCCGCTACGCGCAGGCGGACCAGTGCCACGGCTTAGCCGAGGCGCAGCTGATGGCGAAGGACTTTCAAGAACTTGATCTTGTGTTCCCTTGGTCCATCAGCCTTGCCGAGGCAACCGACTTGGCCCTGGCATGCGAGGATGCCGGCAGGAGCCTTGATCCGCGAATTGTCAACTCCGAAGGCGCCAGCCTGTCCAGCTATGGTGGTCGCAGTCTCTACGCCAATTCACATGGATTCGTCGGAGAAGCCAGCGGCACTTCGCATTCCTTGGGCTGCGCACTGCTCGCCGAAGATCAAGCCGGGATGCGCCGGGACTATTGGTACACGTCGGCCAGAGACGCAGAAGCGCTCGATCCGTGCCAAGGGGTCGGGGTGCGGGCGGCAGAACGATGCCTGGCTCGGCTCGGCGGCGCCACGCCCCCCACGGGCGCCTACCCTGTGCTCTTCGAGTCCGAAGTGGCGTCAGGTCTCTTGGGTTCACTCACGGGTGCCCTCTCCGGAGGTCTCTTGTATCGACATGAGTCCTTTCTTGAGGGGTCGCTCGGCAAGACCGTCATGCCCGCATGGATATCACTCGTCGAGAGACCACGACTTCCCCGGGCTGCAGCGAGCGCGAACTTTGATGGCGAGGGTGTGCGAACGGAGGACAAGTACATAGTGCGCGACGGCCTGGTGGACTCCTACCTTTTGTCAAGCTATTCGGCGCGAAGACTGGGTATGCGGACGACCGGCAATGCCGGTGGTATTCACAATTTGCTGCTTGAGGCAGCTGAGCTGAAGGGTCGATCGCAGTTGCTCGCCGAGATGGGTCGCGGCCTGGTGGTACGGGAACTCATGGGACAGGGTGTGAACCTGGTGAACGGCGACTACTCGCGTGGTGTGGCAGGTTTCTGGGTCGAGAATGGAAAGATTGCCTATCCCGTGCAAGAGGTCACCATCGCCGGGAACCTCAGGGATATGCTCAAAGGCATCGCCGCCGTGGGTGATGACGCCGATTCGAGGCGCCGGGTGCGCACCGGCTCAATCCTCATAGATTCAATGATGGTCGCGGCGCCGGAGTCTGGTTGAAGCCTAGGCGTACGCAAGGGTTGCCAGACCGAGGAACACAAAGAACCCGCCGACATCTGTGATGGTGGTAAGCACCACCCCGCCGGCAATCGCGGG
>CAZNYE010000415.1:0-1948 GCA_964577185.1 uncultured Pseudomonadales bacterium
CTCTTGGAGGCATCAACTTGGTAGGCGTGCTGCCTGGACCTCAATTCAACGATCCGAGCATCAGCGAGGCTGTACTGCTCTATGGCTTGTGGCTCGGAGACCAAGGCAGCGCGGTGACCAATGGTCAGCCAACACCAGGCACGTCCTTCGTTTGGGATACCACCAATGAAACCGATGCATTCGCCGTCTATGCGCAGGGCGAATGGCAGATGACTCCCAAGTGGGCGGTAACGCTTGGTGTTCGCTTGGCTGAAGACGACAAGAAGGCGACAGAAGCGCTGTTTCTTTACAACGAAATTCCCTTGAGTCCGGCGCTGCTGTATGCATACAACACGGCCACTGGAGCTCTGCGCCCAGATGGCAACCCCTCAGGTGGCGAGCATATTCGCTTTACTGGCCTTCCGATCGCTCGCTCCCTCTGGCGGAGCATGGAGAATGAATACGACGATGTGACCTGGCGAGTGAACGTTGACTTCACCCCCACTGATGATGTCCTGACCTATTTCTCGGTCACTACCGGCTACCGTGCGGGAGGATTCAACCTAGGATACTACTCGCAGGTGCCCACCTATGATCAAGAGACTTTGATCGCCTACGAATTGGGTTACAAGGGCCAGATGCTCGAAAATACACTGCAGGTCAATGCCTCCCTTTACTTGTACAAGTATGAAGACATCCACCTTCAGTCGGTTGGGCAAAGCTATTTGGGCGGATACAGCACATCGGTTGTGAATGGTCCCGAAGCGGAAACCCGTGGCTTTGAGTTCGAGGGCCTGTGGCTCGCAACGGATCACCTCACCCTCGGCCTCAACTACAGCTATACCGACTCGGAATACGTTGAGGACTACGTGTTGAACGGCATTCCGGGCGTGGTCGCGTCCACCAATCCGCACGCGCCTTCCTCGCTCTACACGCCAGAGGAGCTGCGATTCTCCATTAAGGGCAAGCAACTGCCACGAGTACCGAAGAACAAGGTCGCTTCATGGGCAGAGTACGCGTGGTCGCTTGGTGACCTTGGCAATATGGTCTTGTCGAGCACCTTTTCATGGACGGACGAATTCCCGGCGGCTGGGCGTCCGGTGGGAGATCTTGCGATTGACACCGCACCTTCGTTCATGCGTTGGGATGCCCGCCTTGGGTGGTCGAGTGCCGACCGAGCTTGGGAGGTCATAGGTTTCGTAAACAACATCACTGACGAAATCGGCATTCGAAACGTCTTCACTTATGATGAACAGCAAGCCTATAGGCGCGTGGTCGAACCCACGCTGCCGCGGATGGCTGGCATAGAGGTCCAGTACAGGTTCGGCGCATACGACTAAGTTGTGGTGACGTCAAGTCTTGAAGGGCGCTTTTGGGCGCCCTTCATTCTTTTGGAGGATTCAATTGGCGAGTGTGCGGGGGAAGCATCCTGACACCCAGATGATTCATGCTGGCGAGCCGGATCCGCGCATCGCGGGCGCGGTGTCCATGCCAGTCTTTCAATCTTCGACCTACGAAAGTGTCGAAGGCGAGGATTATCACGATACTGGCTACATCCGCCTCAGCAACACGCCCAATCATCGTGCGCTGGCAGTCAAGTTGAGTGCGCTTGAGGGCAGCGAGGCGGCTCTGCTCTTCGCGAGCGGCATGGCCGCGGTTACCACGAGTCTCTTGGCCCATCTGTGCCCTGGCGGACACCTCCTGATTGGAGCCTGTCTCTATGGGGGTACGCTTGGCTTCGTCTTTGGCCTGCTTGAGAAGTTTGGCGTCAGCTATAGCGTGATAGATATTAATGCGCCCGAGACATGGGAGGGTCATCTGTGCGACAAGTCCCGAGTCATCTATACCGAGGTCATGACGAACCCACTGCTCGAGGTGGCAGATCATGATGCCGTGGCGCGATTCGCGAAGGCGCATGGATTGGTTTCCATGATCGACAACACCTTTGCCAGCCCGGTCAATTTTCGCC
>CAZNYE010000416.1:0-4382 GCA_964577185.1 uncultured Pseudomonadales bacterium
CCATGAGCAGGTTGGCGGCAACACCATTGCCCGCCATATAGGCGATCGGCCCGCCCGGAAGGTCCTCGCTGTGGTTCATTGCGTTCTAGAGGTGTCGGTGCGAACGGTCATGCCTTCAACGGCGAACTGTATCCCGCCGGTAACCAGCGGTTGACCCTGCTCAAGATTCCCGGTGACGAATATCTCATCGTTGCTTCGCTGCAGGATGCGCACCGGGACTATTGAAAGGGTGCCTCCATCGTTCACTGCCCAGACCTCGTTGCCGGGCTGTAGCGCCGCTCGCCGAACACGGAAATGTTTTCCCGCGGCGTGCCCTTGGATCTCGACTTCCACAAACGTACCGATCAGCAGCGGCGGTGGGTCGACCGGGACGGGAATGGGATCTAAGGAAACGCCGGCCGAGAAGGGATTCGGCACACGGATGACAAGGTCGATGGTTCGGGATTGTTCATCGAGCGATGCTTCGGCGCGGTCGACATAGCCTTGCCACGCATAGCGCGCGGAGCCATACTCGGCGATCACGCGCGCCGTCACGCTTCGGTCTGCATCGCCCGGTCGAAGCGCCCACAGGCCCGGAATAAGCGCCGCCTCGGCACCGGAAAGGGGCGCGACCACCTCGGCGGATTCCGTCGCGATGAGATGTGCGACCAGCTCTCCTGGCGACACGTATTTCCCAACCTCCACGGACTCTTCGCGCACGAAGCCATCGAAGGGCGCGATCACGCGCGTACGCGACAAATCCTGAAGGGCATCGGCGACCCTCGCCGTGTCGCGGTCGAGCGCCGCTTGCGCCGCACGCAATTGAGGTTCCCGAAGCACCAAGGGAGGGGCGTCTGCGACAGATTCAGGATTCGATTGCCGAACGACGTATTGCTCGTATTCAACTCGGGCGATTCCCGCTTCTTCCTCTGCCTGCAAGAGTTCCGCCTGGCGCTGGGCTAGCGTCGCCTGGGCTTGTCGCAGAAGATATTCATAGGTTTCTTGCTCGATTTGGAACAGACGTTGACCTTTCAGGAAATGTCCGCCACTCTGGAATGAAGGATCCACCCAGTCAATTCTGCCGCCGACTTGCGGGGCGAGGGCGATCTCGGCGCTTGGGCGGACGGTGCCCGCGCCATGCACGAGTATGGTGTCAGCTCCAGAAATGACTGGCACCGTGGTCACGAATGGATCCCGGCTCGGTAAATCTCGGCTCACCGGTTCGGGTGCCAGGGATACGAGAAACACCGCTATCGCCAGGGCACCAGCGACAATTGCGGCGGCCACCAGGAGACTTTTCAGATTGCGCATGATTTGTTACTCGATTGGAGACGCTATAGCGGTTTGCGCACCAAGAAACAATAGAGTGGTGTGAACAGCCCCGTCCTTCCGCCAGCGGTATACGCACTCGCTGTCTGGTCCATCATTCGTACGACATCTGCGGCACCCTTTGGAAACATCCCAAACGCTTCTGTGAACCGGATACCGGCTTGAATTATCTTGAGGCCGATCGGCGTTCTACGAATCGCGCGGGTGAGCGGCTCAATGCCCCTGCCTCCACCCTCTAGGGGCCGATACCAAGGTGTGCTGGGGCCTTCCTGCACATCGAGGTTCGATGCTTTGATGATCTCGAATCCGACGGATTCAAGCGCACGGTTTACCTGCTTGAACGTATAGATGTGGTTCAGCGCGATTCCGCGCATCAAGTCTTCCTTCACGGCTTGGTGGCGGTCGTTGTCGGGGTCGAATTTCTCTGTCATGCACATCTCTTGTCCCCAGAATAGGGCGCCGGGTTTGAGTACGCGGAAGATCTGCTCAAAGGCTCCCTCCTTGTCCGGCGCATGACAGGTCGACTCGATCGCGTAGCCCGCGTCGAACGAGTCGGGTGCTATGGCGCTCATGTCCATGAAGCTGCAATTCATATACTCCGCGAGGTGATCGAGGCCGGCTTCTTCGTTCAGTCGCTTGGCCCGTTCGAGTTGCTGCAGATTGTTGTTGAGGCAAAGAACTCTGGCGCCAGTCTCGCGGGCGACACGACGCATTGGGCCGCCCACTCCGCAGCCCACGTCAATCACCCTCAGCCCAGGTCCAAGTTGCAGATTCTCGATCATCAGGCGCTGATGACGGAGGATGGACTGCTCCAGCGTTTCGTCTGGCTTCAGCGGCGCAAATTGTAGGGATTCACTCCATCCATACTGCATGAGTTCGCTGCACAGGCTGTAATAGTCATTGACGGTCTCAGCGTGGTCGTAATCGTCGGCGCTGGACTCTGGCTGCTTGTAACGGTCGAACCAAGACTCAAAACGAGCAAGTCGGTCGACCGCGTTTAAGCCTTGGTAGGCCTTGCGGACGTTTGTGGCCAACTTGGTCAGCATGGATTTGTCCTGTTCAAAGCAAGAATTTGACGTAACTACTCGCGCCCCTCGACACTATAGGCCAACGCACCTGTTGTGGGCGCACGGAATTGTCGGGCACACTATCACGAGCGAACGAGCGGGTAAGTCCTATAGTGTCGGGGGGCGCGAGTACCAACAATTTGACTTCTATCTTAACCTGAATGTAACTACTCGCCCCCCTCGACGCTATAGGACACCGCCCGATTGTGGGTGCACGGCATTGGGTGAGCAGGTCATCAGAGGCGACATGGCGACTAGTTCCTATAGTGTCACGGTGGGCGAGTAGTTACACCAGAACATCTATTTCGATGTTGCGAGCACACGGGCGCTCTTTGGGTTTAACCTGTTCACCTGCTCGGCCTGCATTTCTTCCCCACTCGTCCACGCGCCGCCGAGGGCGCGATGCAAGAGGAGCCGCGAACGCCCGAGTTCGCGACCCGCCGCCGATAGGGCAGACCGCGCTGCAATCAATAGCTGGCTCGCGGTCAACAGTTCGTCATAACGTCCAACACCAGATGTGAAGCGCTGCTCCTGCAGCGTGGTTTCAGCTTCGGCCTCTTCAAGATGAGAAGCGATGAGCGCATATCTGTTTTGACTGGCTTCAAGCCCGGCCAGTGCAGCCTCCACTTCGTTCACGGCGGTCACCACGGAGTGCCCAAAGGCGGAGGCGGCTTCCTGCAATCTCGCCTCAGCGAATTCAACATTGGCGCGCCGCCGCGCACCCTGGAAGGTGGGACCAAGCAGGTTCAAGCTGAGGTTGTGAAACCATTGATCAGGATCAAAAAGCTCGTTCGAATCAGTGCTTTGTACCCCGATCACCCCAGAGAGCGACAGTGAAGGAAGCAATTCGGCACGGCGTGCTAGAAGCGCGAAGCGGGCCGCCTGCATGCGTTGCTGTGCCGCGGCGACGTCAGGGCGCTGGGTGAGGAGTTCCGCGGGAACGCCGACCGATATGGATTTCGGGCGTGGCGAAGGCGGGGGCTCGTCGGGCAGTAGGTTGGATAGCTCCTCGCCGTATCCCCCAAGCAGGATCCACAAACGGGCTTCTGCATCGGCGGTTGCCGCCTCAAACTGCGGCAGTCGGACCCGCGCATCGCGCGATTCCCTTCTGAGCGCGTACACGCCAAGCGCGTCAACAAGACCTCGCTCGTAACGATTCTCGATGAATGAAACCCGCTGCTCTAAGACCTCAACCATGTCTTCTGCCAGCCATCTTTGACGGCGCGAATCCACGACTTCCAGGTAGGTGCCGATGGTTTCCGCCAAGACTGAAATTCGCGCGGTCGAAAAATCGGCTTCAGAGGCCAGCCGCTCAGCACCCGCGGCCAGGGCTTCTTTGCGATTGCGGCCCCAAAAGTCCGCTTCATAGGCAAACTCCGCACTCAGCGAGAAGGTGCGCAATTGAATGCTGTCCGGCAGTGAGAAGCCGAAGCCTTCGATGAGGTCGGGGCCGAGTCCGAGCTCATCAAGTTGCGCGCCTATGCCGGCATTGGTCGGGATTTCAGAATCAGTGGCCGCGAGCGAAGGCGTTATCAGTGGAAAGACCGCGGCCCGAGCAATTCGCGCCCGTGCCCTGGCTTGTTCGACGCGCGCCACCGCTTGGCGCAAGTCGAAGTTGGAGTCA
Source organism: uncultured Pseudomonadales bacterium (assembly GCA_964577185.1). GTDB lineage: Bacteria > Pseudomonadota > Gammaproteobacteria > Pseudomonadales > Azotimanducaceae > Azotimanducus. The sequence goes on from CAZNYE010000416.1 coordinate 4,000, forward strand.
AGCGCCGCTTCAACGACCCGATTCAGCGTGGGGTCGTTGAATGATTCCCACCAAGCGAGGGGCTGATGCGAATTCGCGTTTTGAGCGGAGGAATAAGTCTCCGGGGGATCGGTGAATGAATTGGGCTCGGAAGGGGCTTCCGGCACAAGCGCCGAGCAGCCAGCGAGGAGTGCGCTCGTCACGAGCGCCAGCCATGCTCCAATCAGGCATTTTCGTTTTGTGTCAGATACCTGTCCGCTGCGAAACAGCACACGTAAGCCCTACAAGATATTGAGCCCAGGCTGATTATAGCCTTCTCGCCGGTCGAAACAGACTCTTCACGGCACAAGCTTGCAAGTCGTCTGATTGCTTCTAGGCCGCAGTTGAGGCGAGAGGGTAGTGGC
>CAZNYE010000417.1:0-3043 GCA_964577185.1 uncultured Pseudomonadales bacterium
TGCCTGCGTCGTTCCGGGAAGCGATCGATCCGAGAGCCGCCACTACTTGGGTCACTTTGTGAAGAAGTAGCGCGGAGTGGTATTCCAAGCTAAGGCTATCGCCGGTCCGACCGTCTCGGCTGCGGGCCGGGCATGCCCGGCCCCTACAAGAGAGTGCCGTCATCGCGTTTGTAGGCGCCGATACCAATGCGGGATCGGTCACGCGCTCAAATTATGATGCTCACCGCGCCGTGCCATGAAAGGTCCTCCAGATCCAACACGGCGCGGCGGAAGGCTATTTTAAGATCCCTGCCTTCCCTCTTCAGAACGTACTCTATGCTACCGACGTAAGGCGCTCCTTCACCGCTACGGAACCGGTAGACCAAGACGTTCGCGGAGACCGAGACCTTTCCTTCGTCGATTTCTTGAGCTTGCACGTTTGAAACAAACCTCCGGGTTCGCGAGCGCGGATTCTCGCGGTGAGCGTAGCGGCCGACCAACCGCGCCGCTCGAGCCCGAAGACGCGCCAAGTCGTCATCGATGAACACGAGATCCCGCTCAGGGTCCCCAGCAGGCAAGTCGGTGGAGGGAACCACGTAACGACCATCGTCCGTAAACATACTGACCCACTCCTCCAATTTCCAATCATCCAGAAGGGCCGCCTCTCTGAAGAGGAATTCTTCCACCTCTCCCCGCAACGCTAACCGACTGTTGTCTTTCATGGCTCGCTGGTCCGAAGGTGAGCTCGGAGCTCAGATTTCGATTCTTCGGGCTGACCGTCCTGTACACAAGCCTGCCTTACGCCCTGCATATTGGCATGCCACTGCCGCCAGAACCCGCGCATTTGGAGCTCATCCGACGTTCCTGGACTGTCCATGAGCATGCCCCTTGAGATGTCCGACCACTCGTTTTCACTGGCCCGGAATCCAGTTTGGCAGGACTCAAGAACTTCCACGTCATCCGGCGTCGCAAAGCCACCCGGTCCGAGGAAGGTCAAGTAGCTGTCGAGTCGAGTGGCCAGTGCCACACCTGACTCCTCCCGCGGCACAAGATGCCAGGCGGTCACCTCCATTCTGTCGGGCGCCAAGGGTTCGATATACCTGATGCTGATGGCCACGAAATCCATGATCAGAAGGTTTGGATAGATGAGCAGATTTCGAGAGGTGTCGGCCATGCGGTAGGCACGCTCTTCTCCGTATTTCTCCACCAATCGGCGGCGCACTGCTGCTATTCGCGGCCTAGCCTCCTCGCCGAATACCGGGTGCCAGCGAGCGATGGGACGGCCGTTCCTGGATATGTTCTCCGACACGCAGTGGCCGTTACCGAGGGCTCTCGCTACGCCAGGTGGGCGGTCGGCGAGCGTGTCTCCGCTGTCGTCTGTTCCAAGGCCGGCCATGTAATCCACATAGGCCCGATGCGTCGCGAGCAGGTGGTATCCATCAAGGCTGTTCTCTACCAAGAGCTTCCAGTTGGCACTGATGGCGTACTTGTTGGAACCGGAGATCACCCGCATTCCCTCCTCAGCCTGATCGACGACCAGGTCGAGATAGTCCCTGGCACCCGCCAAGTAGGTTACGAGGTCTTCGGCCTGTGGATTGAAATTCACGAAATAGAAGCCACGGTAGCTGTCGACCCGCGGCGGCGCCTTCAGTCCGTGTTCGCTCTGAAGGAAATGGGGACCGTAGGCGTCTCTCCCCGGAACGCCGATCAGCTCGCCGCTGGTGCTGAAAGTCCAAGCGTGATAGAAGCACAGCAGGACTTCGGCATTCCCGGTGTCGTGGCGGCATATCATTGCACCCCGATGCGGGCAGGAATTGAGAAACACCCGCACTTGGCCGTCTTTGCCCCGGACAAAGAAGAGCGGTCGGCCAGCGACACTACGCCGACGGTAGTCTCCAGGGTTTTCCACTTCGGACTCGTGTCCCAGGTAGATCCAACATCGATCAAAGATCAGTTCCCGTTCCTGCTTGAACAAATCCAATGATGTCATGCACGACCGGTGGACGCGGAACGTTGTGCGTTCTCGGTCATCGATAATCAGTTCTTGGATGTCCAATAGTTCCCTCCTGTCCCGGCGTGTCGATTCGCGACCCACGCTCGCGCGCGACGAAGGTTAAGCTTCGGTCTCGGTGAATGCAATGAGGCGAACAGGCTCGCGAACGGGACCAATCACACTATTGAAGTGTACACTATGCCAGTGCACTCACGTCCATTGGTTTGATGAAGAACATAACATTAAGTGCCGATGCCGACCTCATCGAAGCTGCCCGGCGAAGGGCGGCGACGGAAGGCACAACGCTCAACGAGAAATTTCGTTCTTGGCTTTCTGACTATGTGGGAAGGCAGCGACAAGCTTCACGCGCCATGCGCACCGTCCACGAGTTACGGGGTCAGGTGCGTGTCGGGACCAAATTGACGCGAGAGCAAATGAATGAGCGATGATGCCCATTTCATAGACACCAATGTGTTCGTATATCAAATTGAGAACATTGACGCTCGAAAGACACGCTTGGCAGACGATTTAATTCGTGGGGGCATCGCATCCGGCGAGGCCTGCATCAGTTTCCAAGTGGTACAAGAGTGCATCAACACCTTTGTTCGGAAAGCAGAGATCACCTTGAATGAGGCGCAGATGCGCCACTATCTTGAAGACGTGCTTCATCCGTTATGGAAGGTGTATCCGAGCTTGGCTCTGTATCAATCCTCTTTAGAAATCCGCCGCCGCTACGGCTTTGGCTTCTACGATTCGCTCATCGTTGCGAGCGCTCTGGAAGCAGGTTGCAAGATACTGTATACCGAGGATTTGCAGCATGGGCAGCGAATAGATGAGCTTGTTGTTACGAATCCGTTTCGTTGACCCGAGATTGTCGAACTGCCCAACAATGTCATCGAAAGAAGCCTAACTACTGCCTCCTATTCGCAAGCAGGTTCGAAACGGTAGCGAGGTTTGGGAGGAATAAAGCAGGAATACTTGTTTCGCAACCCTTAGAATTGGCGTCCCCAGTCTTGGAGGGCACGATGTCCACCCAAAACTCACGGCGCCAAGTCACGCTCAGCACGTTGG
>CAZNYE010000418.1:0-12985 GCA_964577185.1 uncultured Pseudomonadales bacterium
CCGGTGTATTTGAGCAGCACTTCCGCTTGTTCTGGGCTTGATGGCAGGAAGTGCGTCGTCACCTTGAGTTCGTCAGGAGTATCTCCGGCGCGCACTTCGAGTCGCGATTCGAAGGCCTCGTAGTCCCCAGCGTAGTGAGCCATTGGCAGGGTGGTGGCGGTTCTCTCAAAGGGCGGCTCAACAATGAGCCCTAGATGATCTTCCAAAAGAACCTTGTTCAGGTGATCATGAATCGTGCCGGCGCCATGTCCGGTGCCGAAACTCGCGATGACCAGAGCGTATTCTGGAACCACCGTCAAACTCGAACTGCCTCCCGGCGATCCGCCGCTGTGCCAGCAAGCGGTGGTTCCGCCTATAGGAGCTTCCTCAATGAAAGCCATAGAGCTAACATGAGCACTCAAAACCGAACAAGAGGATTCCGATGCGCTCACCCATTTGCGACATGCTGGGCATAGAGTTTCCATTGGTGGCCTTCACGCACTGCAGGGACGTGGTGGTCGCCGTCTCCAAGGCCGGCGGCATGGGTGTGCTGGGAGCGGCCACTTTTACGCCCGATGAACTAGAGATCGAGCTTAATTGGATTGAAGATCACGTTGACGGCATGCCTTACGGTGTGGACCTGATCGCCCCCGCGACCATGGCAGCCACCGACGGAGCCTCCCTAAAGGAACTTCACGACATGGTACCGGAGGGCCATCGCGAATATGCCTTGGATGTCCTCGAGAAGTATCAAATCGATGGCCGGGATGTGTATCGAGTGCAAGAAACGACCGGGGGAGGATTTCTCAATGAAGAACGCGCCAACACTGTCATAGATGTTGCCTTCTCCTATCCAATCAAACTGATTGCCAACGCGCTCGGTGTGCCCCCGAAGTACATGATCGAGATGGGCAAGCAGCGCGGTGTGGCGACGGCGGCGCTGGTGGGTGCCAAGGAGCATGCGGTGAAGCAGGTCGCCGCGGGTGTCGACATTCTGGTGGTCGCGGGCACCGAGGCCGGCGGACACTGCGGCGAAGTTTCCACCATGGTGCTGGTACCTGAAGTGGTCAAGGCCGTTGAAGGATCAAACGTATCGATCTTGGCGGCGGGAGGCATAGTCACCGGACGGCAAATGGCGGCCTGCATGGCGATGGGCGCGCATGGCGCTTGGACAGCCTCCATGTGGCTGACAACGGTGGAAGCCGAGACGCCCATGCACATCAAGGAAAAATACGTTGAGGCCACTTCTCGCGAAACGGTTCGTTCCAAGGCGCGAACCGGAAAATACTCGCGTCAGCTAAGATCCCCATGGACAGATGCATGGGAAGCTGAAGATTCCCCCGAGTCTCTGCCCATGCCCCTGCAGTCCTACGTGAGCGAGCCGCCGCTCTCGCGGGTTGCCAAACTGGCGGAGGGTGGCCACGAAGGCGCTCGCCAGCTTGCCACCTACTTTGTAGGCCAGGGTGTGGGCCTTATGGACACCATTCAGTCCACGCGCGATGTTATGCGGGAGTTCATGGAAGACTATCTGGAGGCGGTGGAACGCTTGACTGGCGTGATTGACGAATAGGGAGTATCGGTCCTGTCAATCAATAGTATTCGCAGAGGTTTTCGCACCGGCTTCGTTTGCGCCGCGCTGCTCGGCCTCTTGGCCCTCTCCGCTTGCGGCGGCGGAGGTAGCGGAGGTTCGGCAGACCCTGCGCCAACGCTTGATCAAATCCCAACCTGGCAATTGCCGCGGCGGAGCCCAGGTGCCTTGGGCGTGAATGCCGATGCCGTGGATGCCGTGTTCGACCACATGTTCACCGATTCGGCTTCCCAGGTCGCGCTCCTCGTTCGCCAGGGATACGTGATCGGCGAACGCTATGCCGACGGCTACGACGAGGAAGATTTCACCACCAGTTGGTCGGTGGCCAAGAGCTTCTACAGCGCGGCCATTGGCATTGCCATAGACGAGGAGTGGATCGAATCGGTTGATCAGTCCGCAAGCGAGTTCATCAGCGAGTGGCGCGACAGCGAGAAAGCCAATATCAGCATCAAACACCTGCTCAGGTCGAAATTCCTGCCCGGGAGCAACAGGTCAGCGCATTCGCCAGTTCGATGAGCGCCGACTTGTGGAGCTTGTGGCTGGGCTTCGTTAAGAGTTTTGCGGTCATTCGGCGCCCGCGCTAATGACCACTATCTTGGTGCCGCATAGCTCAATGTTGTGTCGCCCGGCGCGCATTGCAAAGATAACTCGACCAGGGAGCGCGCGGCGCCATCAGTATCTTGGTCAAGGAACTATCGCAAAGTGCCGACCTCGCACCGCCCTGCGGTCGAACGTGTAGGTGGATGTGCATCCTGCAGAGCGATTTCGTTGGGCGATCAGATAGTCCGCAAACTCGGCGGATCCGACCTCAAATTCGCGAAGCGCTGCCCAGACGGCATCGCTGTCCTCGATCTTGAATTCCGTCGTGCGCAGAAGTTGAATCAACACGCGCCCTACATCCGAGTCCGCATAGCCGTAGGCACGGTTCAGAACCCATGCCAACTCCGCCAGCACAATTAGGTTTAAGTAGCCCGGTGAGCGTTCGGTGCACTGACCCTCGATCAGTCGCGTGGCGGCAAGCGCCTGTTCGACATCATCTTGAACTATGTATCGCACCAATAGGTTGGTGTCCAGACCGATCATCGCTTGCGCTGGCTTGCCTTCGCGATGGCCTCATCCATTTTCGCCAGTGAGACGGGAGAAGTGGGCTTTGATAGCATTCCCTTGAGCTCTTTCACAGAGGCCTTGACTGGTGTCATTCGGGCACCGTTGTCATCCAACAAGAAATCGATTCGATCACCGGGCCTTAGTTGAAGCTTGTCCCTAACGGTTTTCGGGACAGTCACTTGACCCTTGCTGGTCATGGTCGCCTGCATTACAAACCTCTCAATTCCTTATTCTTAGGTAAGGGATTATGATTGCCCTGTTCGAAGGGGGTGTCAAGACCGAGATGGCGAAGCTGCTTCTCCAACTTCGGTGAGATAACACCGCACAAGACCGGCCTTCGCGCCTAGGCATCCACAGGGAGGAAGCCCTGGAACCTGTCGGAGCTGAGCGAGAACATAGCTACGCAACACAAGTTTAACCTTGCAAAATATAAATTTCTATTTCAAAATGCAAGGATGATTGAGCGGCGAGTCAAGCAACAGGTAAAAGAAGCGCTGGGTCGACAGGCGGCGGTAGCCTTGATCGGCCCGCGTCAGGTTGGCAAGACAACCTTGGCGTATGAACTGGCCAAGGAGAGGGACGCGCTGTACCTGGACTTGGAGGACAGCAACGATCGCGCGAAGCTCTCAGACCCAGCGTTATTCCTAGATGAGTTTGAGGACAAGCTGGTAGTCTTAGATGAGATCCACCGCGTACGAGAGATTTTCCAGAGCCTACGCGGCATCATTGATAGAGGTCGTCGCAAAGGTCTACGAACCGGACGCTTCCTAATCCTTGGTTCGGCATCTATTGACCTTTTGAGACAGTCCGGTGAGTCTTTGGCGGGGCGTATCGAGTATGTCGATTTGTGCCCTTTGGATACCACGGAAGTAGCAAATGCGGACAATGGCATGCATCACCTCTGGATACGAGGCGGGTTCCCGGAAAGCTACCTGGCAAAGTCCAATTCGGACAGCTTCAGGCATAGAAAGAGCTTTATCCGGACTTATCTGGAACGCGATGTCCCTCAGTTCGGTCCGCGCATCCCGGCTGAGACCCTGGAGAGACTGTGGAAGATGTTGTCGCATGGGCAGGGTTCACTGCTAAATGCTTCCGGCCTGGCAACGGCCTTGTCCCTGTCAACGCCGACTGTGACCAAGTACATTGATTTGCTGGTTGATCTGCTATTGGTGCGTCGGCTGCGACCCTATTACGCCAACGTCGGTAAACGCTTGGTGAAATCTCCAAGGGTATACGTGAGGGACAGTGGACTGGTGCATGCCTTGCTTGATATCCAGGACTACAACCAGCTCTCAGGACACCCGGTGGTTGGTGCGAGCTGGGAAGGGTTCGTTATAGAGAATCTGCTATCGGTCGTCGAGTACAGCACACTCGCCAGCTTTTATCGCACCTCCGCAGGGGCCGAAATTGATCTGGTCCTGGAGTTTCAGGGCACTTCCGAAATATGGGCCATAGAGGTGAAAAGAGCCTCATCTGCAAAACTGCAGAAGGGCTTCTATCATGCTTGCGAAGACGTACAGCCCGATAGGTGTTTTGTTGTCTATGCCGGAGATGAAAGGTATCCGGTTTCGCAGAACGTGGAGGCAATAGGCCTGGCAGAGATGGCGAAGCTGCTTTGTTCATGACAAGAACCCCGTGCCCCTTGGCTAGGGAGTGCGAACGGTTCGCCGGCAATTCCTGCTGCCCTACAACGAAGCTGGCGAAGAACAGGTGGCAGCGGAGCACGGCCAGCGAGGCGGCTTGCCCAGGAGCGTGTTCGCCAAGCTGACGCCTACATTGACAGCCCCGGATGGTGAAGCAAACGGCGGTTTGCCCGGCGTGGTGAATTCGCCGGAACACCGATGAACCCGGTCCCGGTGAGCCCGTCTGCTCAATCAAGAATCCACTCCTTGCAACATACGCGGCAAGTAGTAGTTCTTTTGATCTTCTGTGCCATAGCCCAATAGGGCAGGGCCCAGCATACCTATGCCCTTGGGAGAAATGGGCGGTGCCCCGGCTCGCGCCAGTTCTGTTTAGAATGAATGTGAATACTACCGACAAGTCAAACCGGCCGCGTCAAGATATTGCATATTTCGGTGCAGAATTGACGCGTTCGAACATCAAGGATAAAGTTGGTGAAATTTTCAACAATATTGGATGAGAGTTCGTGGCAACAGTCAATTTCAGCGTGCCCGAGGACGTGAAGAACGCGTTCAACGACATCTTCAATCGCCAAAACAAGAGTGCGATCATCGCTTCACTGATGAGAGAAGCCGTTGAGCGGGAACAACGCAATCGGGAAAGCCACCAAGCGATTGAACGAATAATAGAACGCAGACGCCGTGCTCCAATCGTGAATGAAAACGAAATTCATGCCGCCCGAATCGAAGGAAGACCGTGAGGATAGTGGTAGACGCAAGCGTTGCGCTCAAGTGGTTCATTGGTGCGGAAGGCGACGAACCCCACACCGAATCAGCCATGCAGCTATTGCGGGGCATTGATGATGATCGCCTCCGGTTGATCCAGCCTCCGCATTTCTTCGCGGAGGTGGCTGCAGTACTGGCTCGCGTCGCGCCCCTCAGCGCTGCCGATAACCTTCGGGATCTCTGGCGTATCAAATGGCAAGTGGAAGACTCGACATCTGTCTACCTGCTTGCTACGGAGCTTGCCACTCAGTTTCAGCATCACCTTTTCGACACCTTGTACCACGCAATAGCGATCCACACCCAAGCTTCCACCCTCGTCACGGCGGACGACAGATATTTTTCCAAGTCCAGAAGACGTGGGCGTATTCAAAGGCTGGCGGATTTCTCGATCTAGAGAGAAGCTAGCGCCGCTGCCACGGGTCACTGGGGCCAAGACTCATCGACATCCACAGCGCACCATAGCCAAGTGATTCGACCCGCTGTGCAACCTGCACGGCCTCCGCGAGCGAAGCTTCTTCGAAGGTTGTCCAGAATCCCAATCTTGAGAGTCCCATATTGCGTTTATCAACTGAACTCAATTTGTTGTCCCTCCTTTTTCCGCGCGTAACAGACGAATAGTGGGAAGCATACGCCAGATCTGAGGGACATCCCCGTTGTGCAGTTCGACCCGGACTTTCTGGTACGAACAAGCACGGAAGTTCGCAAGCAGAAGGGCATCACCTTCTTGTGTGCTCAGATGGACACCCTAGGTATCACCGTAGACCCGATCATTACGATTGATGGGCGGCATAGTTTGAATCGAGTGACAAACATCATCGCCAAGCGAATGCTTTGGTTGTAAGAGATTCGGCTTAGGTCTGCTGCTGATTCTCTTGATTCCGGATCAAGCCTGACATCTCGCGAATGTCGCTCATATCAAGCAGCTCATCCTTGCGCTTAAGTAGATCTTCGTAGTTGATATCTGGTCGATCAAATTTAACACTCGGGTTGATAAAGGTGGCACTGCGATAGAACTCGCCATTTCCAGCATGGAACGTCAGACCAGTTGGGCCATCTTCCGCACACATGAGTAGGACGACCGGCGTTACTAGCCTCGGGTGTCGCATAGGCTGAGGATTGTCTGGATTCACTGCTACGCCAGGTATTGTGCCAATCAGCCGTGTCTCCGCGGCAGGAGCAAGGACGTTTACCTTGATGTTTTTCGACAAGCCCTCGATTGCCAACACATTCATCAAGCCGACCATACCCGTTTTGGCCGCCGCGTAATTTGCCTGGCCAAAGTTGCCAAATATCCCGGAAACTGAACTGGTGAGGACAATGCGTCCATAACTCTTTTCATACATGATGGGCCAGGCTGCCTTGGTGACATAGGCGGTGCCATTGATGTGAACGTCCATGACGATATCCCAGTCGTCCATATTCATCTTCTTGAAGCTCTTGTCTCGCAAGATACCGGCGTTATTCACGAGAATGTCGACCGTGCCATATGCGCTCACAGCATCATCGATGATTGATTGCGCACCTGCCTTATCGGCGACGCTGGCCTTGTTGGCGATGGCCTCACCACCCGCGGCTCTGATTTCTTCGACAACATAATCTGCCGCATCACCTGAACCTGTTCCATCACCGGCACCGCCCAGGTCGTTCACAACGACTTTGGCGCCCCGCCTCGCGAACTCCAGCGCATGGGCTTTCCCCAACCCGCCTCCTGCGCCGGTGATTACGACTACTTTTCCTTTGAATTCACTCATGTTGTTTTCCTGTTCTTGCAATTGAAGTTCCAGAACTGTACTCAGCCGAGAACTGCTATCAACCTTCCGACCCTCTACCTGCAGCGCGCTACCCCTGCATAACGGTGACCTGAACCGCAGGTCGAGGGACTTCAGACGGGTGGTATCCCATTCTAAAGCCTTGCGCAAAAAGGCGGGACGTAACCGCTCCTTGATATAATTGATTGCTTCCCCTTTTCGCTGCTTGTGCCAGGCTTTTTTGGCCATGAATTCTGCCGATTCGGTGCAACATACCTCCCAGCAGTCCTTTTCCTTTGTGGAAATGGAGCATCAGGTGCTCTCCTTCTGGGACGACCGTCATATCTTCCAGCAAACACTTGACGCCACCTCGGGCAAGAAACCATACATCTTCTACGACGGCCCGCCTTTCGCGACCGGCCTGCCGCACCACGGGCACCTCGTCTGCTCAACCATCAAGGACGTGATTCCGAGGTATTTCACCATGATCGGCCGTCACGTCAACCGGCGTTGGGGCTGGGACTGTCATGGTCTGCCCATCGAACACGAAATCGACAAGCGGCTCGGCATGAGCGTTGGAGAGGCCGTCGACAAACTGGGAGTGAAGGGCTACAACGATGAATGCCGCTCCATCGTTCAGCGCTACGCGGCGGAGTGGCAAAAGACAATCACCCGCATGGGCCGCTGGGTCGACTTTGACCACGACTACAAGACCATGGAACCCTGGTACATGGAGTCCGTCTGGTGGGTGTTCAAGCAGCTCTGGGACAAGGGATACATCTACGAAGGCGTCAAGGTCATGCCGATCAGCACGGCGCTGGGAACTGTGCTGGCGAATTTCGAGGCCAATCAGGACTATAGGGATGTCGAAGACCCCGCGGTCACGGTGCTGTTTCCAGTCGACGAGAGTGACGAATACCTGTCGGTCTGGACGACCACACCCTGGACCATTCCTTCAAATCTCGCCATCTGCGTGGCCAAGCAGCTGCGCTACGCGCTTGTGCTGGACAAGAAGAGCGACAAGAAGATCTGGATGGCCGAATCGCGCGTGGAAGCCTATGCAAAGAACCACGAACTCGAAGTGCTTCGCCATTGCCTGGGCGAAGCACTGGTAGGCAAGACTTACACGCCCGTGTTTCCCTACTTTGCCGAGGAGCGTGAGCGTGGCGCCTTTCGTGTGGTGGAGGACGACTATGTCACCGATCACGAGGGGACAGGCTTGGTTCACCAAGCACCCGCCTTCGGTGAAGACGACTTTCGCATCTTAAGGCGTGAAGGCATAGAGGCCTTCGCCTGCCCAGTATCCATGCAGGGGGAATTCACCGAGGAAGTCACGGACTTCGCAGGTCAGCACGTCAAGGATGCCGATGCCGGCATCATCAAATACTTAAAGGACAAGGGTGTGCTGTTCGAACGCACGACGGTACACCATGCATATCCGTTCTGCTATCGCTCCGAAACCCCACTCATTTACCGCGCCATCCCCTCCTGGTATGTGCGCGTGACTGAGTTTCGCGATTCCTTGGTGGAGGCCAACACGCATGTTCGTTGGGTGCCCGGCCATATCAAGGAGGGCCGTTTTGGAAACTGGCTCAAGGACGCGATTGATTGGGCTGTATCGCGAAACAGGGTTTGGGGAACCCCATTGCCCATCTGGCGCAACGATGTCACCGGAAACACAATCTGCGTTGGCTCAATAGATGAACTTGCCGAGCTCACCGGGGTTCGACTCGACGATTTGCACCGCGAGCACGTCGACCCGCTCACCTTCGAGCGAGACGGGGAGGATGGGATTTATAGGCGGATCGAAGAGGTGCTCGACTGCTGGTTTGAATCCGGCTCCATGCCCTATGCGCAGCTTCACTATCCGTTTGAGAACAAGTCTGTGTTCAGGTCAGGCTTTCCAGCCGAGTTCATCGCCGAAGGGCTCGATCAGACCCGCGGCTGGTTCTATACGCTCATGGTGTTGAGCGCGGGCGTCTTCGACAAGCCAGCATTTCGCAACGTGGTGGTGAATGGTCTGGTGCTCGCCAAGGACGGCTCGAAGATGTCCAAGAGCAAGGAGAATTTCACGCCCCCGGACAATCTTATGGAGACCTACGGCGCAGACGCCCTGAGGCTCTATCTGATCAACTCGCCATTGGTGCGCGGGGAGGAACAAAGGTTTGAAGATGACGGCGTTCGCGACATGGTGCGCCGTGCCCTGCTGCCTTGGTACAACGCCTTTTCCTTCCTGCAGACCTACGCCAGGGTTGATGGTTGGTCTCCTGAAAAAGGCGTACATCTTGGGAACAACAACCTCGACCGCTGGATACTTTCCAGACTACAGACGCTGAAGCTCTCAATCGCCAAGGAAATGGCTCGCTATCGCCTGTATTCCGTGGTCCCAAGGCTATTCGAGTTCATTGGCGACCTGACCAACTGGTACATACGCTTAAATCGCCCAAGATTCTGGACGAGCGACTTGGATGGCGACAAGATCGCTGCCTTCAGCACGCTGTACACGGCGGTGCATGAACTCAGCATCGCGATGGCACCATTCGCACCATTTCTGGCCGAGCACCTGTATCGCGAGCTCGCCTCGCTCGACGGTGCTTCTCCAGAACCTGAAAGCGTACATCTTTGCGCCTATCCAGAGGCGGATGATCCGCTCGTGGACAAATCCCTCGAGGATGCCGTGGGCCGCATGCGGAAGATCATCCTGCTCGGTCGCCGTCAGCGTGAGCAGGCGGGAATCGGCCTGCGCACACCGTTGCGGGAGCTGCGGATCATTCATAGCAACGCGACGTTACTTGACGACATCGCATTGCTCGAGCCCTACATCTCCAAAGAACTGAACGTGAAATCGGTTGTCTATGACACGGACGAGGCCGCCTACGTACAACTGAAGGCCAAGCCCAACTTCTCGTTGGTTGGGCGCCGCCTCGGTCGGCGGGTTGGCGAACTGGCTCGTGCACTCAAGGGGCTGTCCAGAGAGGCACTCAGCGATTTCGAAGAGCGAGGAGAAATCGAGCTACTTGGAGAAGTGTTCAGCGGCGATGAGATCCAGGTGTTTCGCGAATCCGGGCCAGAAACGGGTGCACAGTCTGATCGGCTGATCACCGTAGCGCTCGATTGCACGCTTGACGATGCGCTGAGGAGCGAGGGCAAGGCGCGGGAGATAGTGAATCGAGTCCAAAGGGCGCGCAAGGCGCTCGACCTCGCTGTCACCGACCGCATTCACATCACCTACGAGGGCGACGCCGCACTGCAAGATTGCGTGGAGAGTTTCCGCGACTATATCGCCGGTGAAACCCTTGCGCTTCAGATTGCTCCGGGAGCAATAGGCGAGGACGGCGTGTGCGCTGAGATAGAAGACGCGAGCCTGCGATTCTCGATCGAGAAGGTGGCTCAAGAACGGGCTTAAGGTCGTGGGTGCCGGGTTCGGCCGCACCGGTACGCTTTCGCTCAAGCTTGCCCTGGAACGGCTTCGGCTAGGCAAGTGCTACCACATGTTTGAAGGGACAGGTCCAGATGTTGCGCTATGGCAAAGAGCTTGGGACGAAGCCGCCGGTCCTGAATTTCCCTGGGAGAAGATATTTTCGGACTACACCTGTGTCGTCAATTGGCCTGCCTGCCAGTTTTGGCAACCCCTCTTGGCGCGCTACCCGAGCGCGAAATGCGTGCTCTCGGTGCGCGACCCCTCAAGCTGTTATGAAAGCACCCGCAATACCATCTATGAGGCTTCTAAGCTTGACGGGACTCACCGACGCACACGCACTGATGCAGAATCGTTCAACAGGGTTTCCACCTCGTAGAGACGCATGCGGGGAAAGTCCTTTGGAATGGAGTGCTTCAGGCATCCGGCTGCTACTGCGTATTCGAGTGCGTCAGCGTGGGACTTATTGGTCATCAAGCCGTACATCAATCCGGCGGAGAAGGCATCACCGGTGCCGATTCGATCAACTATGTGATCTATGTCGTAATACCTTGCTCTTAGGAATTCTGAGCGGGATCGCAAACAGCCGGACCAGCCATTGCTGCTGGCGGTGCGCACATCGCGCAGCGTTCCGGCAACCAGTTCGAGATTCGGGTAGGCCTCCATGGCGCCAGCGCTTAAGCGTTCGAATTGCTCGGCATAGGAGCTTGAATTATCGGCGCTGTCCGATATTTCCAGCATTTCTCGGAAGTCATCGGCACCAGCGATGAGCACATCCACGCCTTTGACCAGTTCCTTCATCACAGATGGTGGCGATGCGCCATAGTTCCAGAGGGCACTGCGGTAGTTGGCATCGCAGGAGACCTTTACGCCTAAGCTACCGGCGCAGCGAACTGCGACAAGCGTTGCCTGTGCCGCTACTTCACTTAATGCAGGTGTGATGCCACTGACATGCAGCCACTTGGCCCCATTCAGGATACTTGGCCAGTCGAAGTCCCCTTCTTGGGTTTCTGCAATCGCTGATCCGGCACGATCATAGACCACATTGGCCGGCAGATACGAGGCGCCAACTTCGACGTAATAGACTCCCATGCGCCTACCTCGACGACAGATTTGTGCAGTATCCACGCCAAATCCCGCAAGCTCACGAATGGCTGCATCTCCAATCTCATTCTCTGGCAGCGCCGTAACGAATCTCGCATCCAAACCAAACTGCGCCAAGCCAACGGCCACATTGGCTTCCGCACCGCCAAAGTCGGCTTCCAGCGCAGGGGATTGCAGCAAACGCTCGCCCCTAGGTGCAGAGAGCCGGAGCATGAGTTCTCCAAAGCAAACGATTTCAGCCATATTCAGAATTCCTCGCCGAAACATGGAATCTTAAATCGAATAGCTTGAGTGAGTGAAAGGAGGAGGGGCGAGATCGTCATTCCTGTCACCCACATGATTGGGTGTCGTTGGTTTGATGCTGCGTCAAGCATGAGGCTTAGCGCTAACCAAAGTCCTGAATCATCTCTGCCCATGCTGATTCACAAATGCCGAGTCCATTTCCTAGTGTCTCGGAAGCTATGGCCGAGGCCGGGTCTTCGGCGGGCTAGAAACGAACCTCTCCACTCTCCATTTGACAATGAGGTATAAAAAGGTATGATTTATCTTGTTCAAGGTATTAAAAGATATACATACTTGGAGCATCACGGACAACTCCCTCGGAAATTCCGGGCTGCCATTCGAGAGGCCCGAGAAGCGCAGGGGCGAAGCCAGCTCGATCTAGCCCGTGATGTGGGGTTAACTCAGAAGCACGTTTCCAAGATCGAGACGGGCAAGGTCGTTCCGCGGCTCGACACCCTGCTTGAAATCGCGTGGGCGCTCAACCTCGACCTTGTACTCGTTCCCCGCAACTTAACGGCGATTGTCAGCTCACTCGTTCGCGCCTCGTCCGATACCGATGCGCCGGGCGCCTCGCAAACACCCTGGTTCGAGGGCTTGGTCGATGAAGAAGCCTAGGGAACCCATGGGCTCGGTACTACAGGTCCTGTTGGGGGACGTTCTTGTCGGACTGCTTGCCCGCGAAGCAGGCGGAAGAATCCGATTCATGTTCGACGAGCAGTATGCGGAGATGTCCAACCGCCCCACTCTCAGCCTGTCCTACGAGGCTGCGCCCGGGGAACTGTTGACCCTTGCACCTCGGGCGTACCCTGGACGCCTTCCGCCCTTCTTCTCAAATCTGCTTCCCGAAGGGCTATTGCGCGACCTGCTAGTCCGGCGAGCGGGGGTGCGGCCTTCGGATGAGTTCGCTCTCATCTGCGCGCTCGGAGAGGATTTGCCGGGAGCCGTGAGGGTGGTCGAGCACGGTGCGGCATCGGATACCGCCACCACAGGTTGTCCCGCCAGCCACGAGCAGGACGAGGCACCCTTGCGCTTTTCGCTGGCCGGCGTACAACTCAAAATGTCAGCGATACTCAAGGCGGGGGGCGGACTGACGGTGCCGGTGAGCGGCGTTGGCGGCGACTGCATCGTCAAGTTGCCGTCCACGACAATGGACTCGGTTCCAGAAAACGAATTCGCGATGATGACCCTGGCCGCCAAAATCGGCATTCCCGTTCCCGAAGTCCGGCTGGTCACGCTCGACAGCGTGTCAGGCTTGCCGAAGGAAATGCGCGATTGGTGGGGACACGCGTTGGCGGTTCCGCGGTTTGATCGGCGCAATGGCGGAGTGCGGGTCCACATGGAGGATTTCGCGCAA
>CAZNYE010000419.1:0-4070 GCA_964577185.1 uncultured Pseudomonadales bacterium
TCGCTATTAGGATGAGCGCCGCACTTCGGCGCTGGGGCGACAAGTGTCTCTTAAGCTGTGCACGAGTCACAAGAGGGAATTCGTGAACAACGACCAAAATTCGCATCATGCTCTGCCTTCGTAGCTGAAGTCTGAGATATCGATGCTTGGTGTGCGCCTGAGGATGACATCGGCGACTGATTTGCCGCCGCCGCAGGCGAGGGTCCAACCACTCGGGCCGTGACCCGTATTCAAATACAGGTTGGAGATGGGCGTGGCGCCGAGGAAGGGCATGCCATCAGCTGTCATAGGTCTGAGTCCAACCCATTCGCGTATTTGCTCGCGCCGAACAGAGGCGGCGTGCCTCGGATAGACCGCGGCGAATTGACGAATAAGATTGTCTATTCTGCGCGCTCGCAAGTGTCTGTCATACCCTGCAAATTCCGCCGTTCCCGCCACACGCACCTGGTCTCGGAGAGGCGTAACCACTATGTGTTGATCTCTGTCGAGCACTGGGTGCCTTGCCTTAAGCGCCGATCTTGGCAAGGTAATCGAGTACCCCTTGGCCGGACGCACAGGCAATCTCAACCCCAGGCTTGCGACAAGCGATGGGGAGTAGCTTCCAGCCGCCACAAGATAGGCATCTGCGCGGTGAGTGTCCCTCTCGGTTTGCAGTTGGGTCACGCGACCGGCTTGGCTCTGAAACTTTACCGCCGTTTCAGAAAACCGGAATTTCACACCCTCCCTTTCGCACAACCTATGCAGGCCACGGCAAAAATCGTACGCGTCACCAAGCGCATCTTCCGGAAAGTAAAGGCCGCCCTTGAGGTGCTTGCAGATGGGTTCGAGCTCGGGCTCAAGCTCAACAACGCCATCAACATTGAGTCGCTCGTGTCGCACTCCGGCATGAGCGACGAGTTCCGCTTGCGTCATGGCTGCCCGGAGGCTCGCCTGGTCACGGTACAGGCAGAGTGTGCCTGTCGCCTGAAAGCCAAATTCCAGGGATTCTTGCTGCATGAGTTCGCCGAGTACTTGGCGAGAATAGCGCGCAAGCGCGGTGTTCTTGAGCGTGGCCCTGCGGTATGTACTCTTGCGCGCGTTGGCGAGAAACCTGAAGCCCCAGCCAGCCATTGCAATCATCTGGCTCGGGCGAATCAGCACCGGTGCCCGTTCGCGTGCAAATGATCGTAGCAATATCCCTGGCAATCTAGGGCTGTTCCAGGGCGCGACACTACTCGGCGCCAACAGCGCGCCATTGGCAAAGGACGTCTCAAGCCCGGCACCCTCTGCACGGTCAATCACCGTGACATCCACCTTCTCTCGCGCGAGGAAGTAAGCGGCGGTGAGCCCCGCAAGGCCACTTCCAATGATGATCAGACGCATGATCTTATTCGCAAGGCGAAATCACTCAGACTTCGGACGCCCCGGCGCTGTCTCCGCGATACAAGAAAGAACGTGCCTTTCGCTCAACTTAAACTCCAGGTTGTTGCTTCAAGCGATCAAATGCAGCGACGGGCGCTCAAGCGGCGGGCAGGGGCATGGGCGCGTCCGGCGCCGGCGCGAGCGGCGCGACCTTGTCTAGGACTTCGAGCGCATCGTGCCTGACATGATTCCGGCGCATCTCTTCGCGGATGTCGTCTTCGCTGATGGATCCCTGCTCGAGACACTCCTTCAAGAGACCAAAGAAGTAGCGTTCCTGATTGGGGTCGGGATGACGCTTATAGTTGCCGACAAAGGCATAGTCACCAAATAGCTTTCGCTTTGCGCGCAGAATCCAGGCGGCGGGTGGAAAGAGCCGAAACTTCTCGGCCGGGCGCCAGTCCGGCGGCAGACCCGCCTTCCACGGCTGGGTGCGGCGCTTGGTGTTGTGCAACATGCGCGTATCTGTTGTCAACCGGTCGAAGTCGTTCCATTGGTGTTCAAGCAGGCCGATGGTTTCTTGCTCCTCTAGTTTCAGGCACACCCAATCCTGATAGTCGCGAGTGCCTTCAAACATCTCGCGAAATCCATTTTCCACATCCCAGTGGGTGAGCCTGGCACAGTCGAGCAGCATGACAGAACTCGCCCAGCATTTGTCAATGCGTCCCTTGGGACCAGTTCTCATACGACTCAAAATGGCCTTGCCTCCCATGTCCCGCGATAGGAGCTGCCAAATGTCGCCGACCGCAAAGATATCTGGATCGGTAAGCACGGCTCTTCCTTGGTAACCCATCAGTCTTGGCGGCTCGAACCGCAGCGGCGTAAATGATTGCAGGTCGTCATTGAGCCAAGTCCAACGCACACCATCGCGCAAGTAGGTCTTGCCTTCGAATTCGTCAAAATACGGATAATCATCCTTGTCGATGATGCAGACATCAAACTTGTCCGCGTTGAGCGAATTCCTCTTGAGTGCATGGCAACCAACCTTGGCGCCCAGCATCTGCTTGGCATTGGTATGTATGAACACGCAGAAGGCCTTGCCCACACCCTGGCCGTCACCAGCTTGTCTTTGCGAGATATGCGGGTCTGACATTGGGTCGTTCACGCGCCGTTTGATCCTTGGGAATCCGAGGTGTTTCTTGCGTATCCAAGCTCTGGCGAAAGTCGTTCATTGATCATTCGGTCAATACTCAGAACCTCTTTCGCTTCAAAATAGTCCATATAACCACCCACTTTGGCGCGCCGAACCTTGTAGGAGTCCGGGTTCTTATGATCGCCGGCCCGCATTCGTCGTCCTCCACCGCGAAAGTTCGCTTTGAGTTCCATCTTGCGCATGTTCTCGACAGACGCAAATTCTACCGCTTCGGCGACCTCGCTTGGCTTCCCCGGAGTACCAAGGAATTCCAACAGCTCCTTGAGCTTTGCTTCAGGCTCTCGACGCAAGTCCTCATAACGGAGAATCATGAGGGCATCCGCAAACCTTGCCCGCTCGCCCGCCCATAGATTCATGAAATCAATAATGCGCTCAAGCATATTTCCGGTGTCCAGCACGAAGTCGGCAACCTCCACCTCGCTGCCATGTGCCGGATAGGCATTGATGCGTTTCTTGCGCGGTTTCATCCGATGCCGCCACTGGAAGTACTGGGACACGGCCACATCGGCCGGGTCGCGCACCAGCAGCACTACCTTGCTCCCCACATAGTCGGACTTGTCCTGGCTATTACCGGTGTAGTCAGACAGATAGTTGTCGTGCGTAAACAGCAGCTTTGGGATTGCGGCGTGTCTTCGGCTGAGGTTGTCAAATCCCATGAGGCTGCCTTTCGGTAAGCCGTGACGAATGCCGTAAAAGCGTGAAAGCATGACCCGAAGCCAAGTCCGCCCGCTTTTTCCAAAGGAGACGATCACGGCATGGGCACGCCTCAGTTTACGGGATTCCTCAAAGCCACGCAGATATCTCTCGACCCGCAGGCTTCGCTCGGCGGATAAGAAGGGGGAAACCAATAGAAAAATCGCGCGCGGTACGCGCTCCAGAAGCGTCATGAACATCAAAGGCTCGTCTATTGCTGTATTGCTGGGATTTCCGCCATTGACCGGCGCGCCCACGGTGTATGCTCAGTGTACCGACAGGCCGCAGACAGTTCACAGACAGTTCACAGAAAGTTTGCGCAACGGCAAACGAGCGCCATACAAACGGCACATTCACCGGACGACAAGTCGGCCCGCCTGCAATGCTCAAGACTGAAACGAATTACTCGTCGGTCTCGCTCAGTCGCCTTCGTCCCTTGGAGTTACGGAACGAGTAGGTTTCCACACGTCAAACCTCTCACGTCCCAGAAGCGTTGCGATATGTTCTTCGATCAATCGTGAACGGCTCTTGCCATTTACAACCAAAGATACCGCTGCCGCCGACTTACCAAGGTCCTGGGCGATCTGTACCTGCGTGATGTTTCGCCGCTTGAGTTCTTTCTTTATTCGAGTGGAGGTCATGTTGAGCTTAACTCACACATTATCTCTCTTGGTCCATTGACACAAAATGAAATAGGAGAAGCGACACGAAAAACGAATCACCCTCCCCACGTATTCGTAGTTTGCTTTCCAAAGACCCCTTTATTCAAGTTATACTTCGGGAATTGCGCGATTACTGGTGAATTTGAGAGGTATAGAACGGGAAC
>CAZNYE010000420.1:0-3186 GCA_964577185.1 uncultured Pseudomonadales bacterium
GGCAGTCGCGTCTCATGGAGGAAAATGCCACCGCAGAAGCCCAATTCGACCAGGCCGTCTCGGCCCTGGCGGCAGCTAAAGCGCAGATTCTTCAGCTCGAATCCAACATCGAACAATCCAGAGTGCGAATCGAAGCCCAACAAACGCTGCTCCGTTACAGCCGCATCGAAGCGCCCATCAGCGGCACTGTTTCGGAAGTGCAAGTCGAGGTCGGGCAAACCCTCAATGCCTCCCAACAAACTCCCGTGATACTCAATATTGCCGATATCTCCTCGATGCAAGTGCACTCCTATGTGTCGGAAGCAGATGTGCGCAAACTCAACGAAGGCATGCCTGTCTATTTCACAACCCTCGGAGACCGCACTCGTCGCTGGAACGCCAAACTGCGTCAAATCCTCTTATCTCCGCAGAATCGCAGCAACGTCATCTTCTATCCGGCGCTCTTTGAGGTAGACAACGAGGATGAGTCCCTGCTTCCTGACATGACAGCCGAAGTGTTCTTTGTCGTGGAGTCCGCCGAAGACGTGCTCGTCGCGCCGCTTGCCGCTTTGACCTTTCCCGGCGAGTCTAATCCGCCAAGCGCATCGGCAGAGTTTATTAAGAGTTCGAGACCCGACCTCCTGTACCAGCCTGAACAAGCACGGACCCGAGATCAGGGCGAAGGCACCTGGGCCATTGCCTATGTCCGCGACGAATCAGAAAACATCTCGTTGCGCGAACTTCGCATAGGGGCCAGAGACTTGGTGTCGGCAGAAGTGCTTTCGGGGCTCAGAGAAGGAGAACAAGTAGTCATTGGATCAAGGGTCGAGAATTCCAACGAGAGCGTGCGCGTTGGGGTGCGCATGCGGTGACAGAAACTGTCGAAGGCGCGATGTCAACATCCGAGACACCCTTAATCTCGCTTCGCAGCGTGAGCTTCCTGTACTCGACCGGCAAGCTTGAAGTCGGCGCACTCAAGGATGTCTCGCTCGATATTCATTCTGGAGAGTTTGTCGCGATCGTTGGACAGTCGGGCTCGGGAAAGACCACTTTGATGAATCTCATCGGTTGCTTGAGTCGGCCCTCAAGTGGAGAGTACCTCTTTGACGGTGAGCAGGTCTCGGAACTCGATGCCAATGAACTAGCTCGATTGCGGCGCAACGAATTCGGTTTCGTGTTTCAAAACTACAATCTCCTCGATTCCGCTAGCGCCCAAGAAAACATACAAATCCCAGCGATCTATGCCGGAATGAAGCGAAACGAACGCCGGGCACGCGCGCGTCTTTTGCTCTCTGATCTCGCCCTTGGCAATCGCGCTGGACACTTGCCTTCCGAGCTGTCCGGCGGTGAGCAACAACGCGTCGCCATGGCTCGCGCTCTTATGAACGGAGGTCGGGTCATACTCGCGGACGAGCCCACAGGCGCACTCGATTCGAAGACAAGTCAGGACATCATAGGCCGCCTTGAAACTTTGGCCAGAGAGGGGCACACGGTGATTGTGGTGACCCACAACGCCGAAGTTGCCCGCCGTGCCCAAAGGCGCATTCAACTCTTGGATGGTCGCGTGATTTCCGATAGCGGATCTCGGATTCAACGCAACCAAGGAGCGGTCAGGTGCCAACGGACACACCATTCACTTGTTGCGCCTGTTTCCTTCTCCCCAGCCGCCGTCTCGCAAGCCTTCCTGAGTGCGCTGCGTTCATTGATTGCCAACAAATTCCGTACCGCGCTCACGCTACTCGGAATCATCATTGGCGTCCTATCGGTCATCATCATGCTGGCATTGGGAGAGGGTGCCAAGAACGCCATCATGGAAAGCCTCGGGGATCTTGGCACAAATGCCATAGATGTCCGCCCCGACCGGACGTTCGACCTCGGAAGCGCCAGAGTTCGGGACCCGCCCGCCCTACATTACGAGGATGCGTTGGCCATCGCCCGGAAGATTCCCAATGTGGATGGCGTCATCCCCTTCAAGTCGCGCTGGATGATGAGTCGCCATGGTGGGTTCACTCACAGCGGCCAGGTGGTGGGCACTACGCCAGATGCGATGAGAGTCAAGAATTTGAGATTAGTCGAAGGCACCTTCTTTGATCAGGGGCATTTTGACGACCTGGCTCCGGTTACGGTGATTGGTGCACAAGTACGACGGACCTTGTTTCCAAATGGTGCGTCCGCAGTAGGCTCCCATGTCCTCATACAAGATGCCCCGTTCAAAGTCATCGGCGTACTGGCACCCAAAAGCCGGACTGTGTTTAGTTTCGGTTTTGAAGATTCTTCGCTATACGTCCCTCTTGCTACCGGACGAGTACGTCTCTTTGGCGAAGAGACCATAGACTCCCTGCAAGTTTGGGCCCAGCAAGTGGAGCAGATTCCCGCCATCATGCAAGGCATCAGCGCGCTACTCCTCGCTCGTCACGGCAAGGAGGGGTTCGCGATTGAAGACGCCGGCGGACTGATGGAACTGCGGCTTGAAGCTATTTCCATCATGACCCTGGTGCTTGGCGGTATAGCGGCCGTCTCGCTGTTGGTGGCTGGCATAGGCGTGATGAACATCATGTTGGTGTCGGTCACCCAGCGCACCCGCGAAATAGGCATACGCATGGCCGCCGGGGCAAGAAACGGTGACGTGCTCCTACAGTTCCTGCTGGAAGCTATCATGGTGTGTGTGGTCGGAGGACTCGTCGCAGTGCTCTTGGCAACCCTGACCGCAGACATACTGGCAAACTTCCAATTCCCCATTAAGGTAACCGGCGAGCCCATTGTCTGGTCCTTGAGCGTGGCGGTGATGACCGGTGTGGTCTTCGGGTTCGCACCTGCCTGGCGGGCGGCTAGGCTCGACCCTGCTACGGCGCTCGCGGCAGTGTGAACCCGAACTCGGTCGTAAGACACATCTTGAAATGTGTAAGATTCTCGCTGGTGAAAAATCCCGAAGGATGAATCCCTACGGCAAACTGAACCTGTAAAAGCTCACGCGCCCCATGAACAACTCCATACAGCACATGCGCCCCTTGTACCTGAAGGCATTGCTTGCGCTTCTTTTGACGGGATGCGCCACCACGCCCCTGCCCATGCTGCAAGACGATGTGCCGGAGGACTGGCAACGCGCGGCGGCAGAGCTTGACAAGTGGCCGAACCCTGACTGGTGGAGCAATTTCGGCAGCGATGAACTTACAGAAATCATCGCTCGGCTGGAACACAGCAACCTCG
>CAZNYE010000421.1:0-4529 GCA_964577185.1 uncultured Pseudomonadales bacterium
GTCATGGACTTCCTGCCGTGGAAGACCTTCCACCGCCTGGTGGCGCGCTACGAGGGGAACCGCGGGGTGCGCGCGCTGTCCTGCGCCGCTCAGCGAAAGGATGCTTGGCACTGGAAGACGGCTTCGGGGTCGCTCGCGACCTGATCCGCCCAATCGCGGGTGTCAAACCAGTACGCGCGCCGTTCCGCTAGCCACCCACTGGTGCGATGGTGGGTGATCCAGCTATCCAGAAAGTTCACTCCATCGATATCGCCCCTGCGCAGTGCGATTGCCTCGGGGACCTTGTTGAATAGCTCCTCGAAAGGGCGGTGCAGTTCTTCAGGATGCGTGTGCAGCCACCGCGTGGCCTTTACCTGGTCCACGGCCACAGCGTGCACATCGCCGGTGACGAGTGCCTGCAGGAGGTCCATGTCTGTGTCGAAAAGCCGCAGCACGGCGTTCGGGAAATGTTCTTTCACGGTCTGTGCAGGGATGGTGCCCGACCGGGCGCCGAACAACACTTCGGATTGATTGAATTGCGGAGGCTCGGTACGAATTGCAGTGCGCATGGAGTTCGCGACAATGGCCGTGCCGAACACGGAATATGGCACGGAAAAGTTGACGAGCAGGCTGCGCTCGGGCGTGATCCCCATGCCACTGATAATCAGGTCGAACTCCCCCTCGATGAGCGCGGGCACGATGAAGTACCAGTTGGTGTGCACAAACCGGATACGAACCCCCATGTCTTCGGCCATCTTCCTGGCCACATCGATTTCGTAGCCGATCAGCTCGCCATTCGTGTCGCACATGACCCAGGGCTCAAAGAGACCTATTCCGACTTTCAGCAGACCGCGCAATCGAATCGTGTCGATGACGCTCCCACCGCCCGGCCACAATAATGGTTCGTCATCATGGCCCAACCGTTCATAACCCTGCGTCAGCGCAGGCGACGCTACCAACAAGAGCAGGGCCGTCAGTACGCTTTTGGTCAGGTGTGTCCTGATCTTGGCGATATGCTTTCCGGTGTCTTCCGCATTCATGAGCGGAGCATAGCGCCGGACAGCATGTTTATCAACAATCAATCCGGAGGCCAATAGACGCTTGGTGTAGGTGCGCCTGCCGCTCAAGCAGTCGTCCAGACAGTCGCGGGGGCCGAATCGGAGGCAGAAGAACCAGCTCCGATTCCGCACCCGGACGATAGGAGAGGTACTTCTCGCAACCAGCTTACGGGTAGAGGTCGAAGGGTTGTCCCCGATTGGTTCTCAACACCGTGAAGTGGCGCCGGTCCAGAGTGACGATGCGCGTCGTGCCCATTCGTTCCGCCAACACGACTACGGAAGCGTCGGTCGCGCCGAGCGGCAGGTCCCGATATCGGCGCACCAATTCGCCGATTTTCTTCCAGTCCTCTGGCTCCGGTGCCATCACATGAAACTTGGCAAGGTTTGAAACGAAATGAGCTTCGACTTCGGGCCCGTGTCGTTGCCCGAGGAAGTAGCACACCTCGGCGACGCAAAGCGCGGGAATGATGTGCCTAAACTCCCGTTGGGTGAGCAACTTCACGCAAGCGGCATGGTTCGGGTCGGCGGCATTCACAGTTGCCAGCAGAGGGCCGCTGTCAATGATCGCGATCAATGGCATCCGTCCAGTTGTCGGCCAACTCCGTGTCCAAGGAGTCCGCGAGACTCCCGGGATCGTTGATTATGCCTTGCCAAGGAAGTCTGGTGGCTGGCGTTTTGAGAAAGTACTTTTCCAAGGACTCCCGCACCACCGCCGAAAAACTCATGCCTCTGCGTCCAGCTTCGTTGCGGGCGAGCTGGGCAAGTTCGTTGGGCAGGGAAACTGTCGTCCGCATGAGCGTTCACCGTGTATGCAGGTATGAATGCTATCACACAGGTTGTGATGGACGCGAGCGGCTTTCAGTATTGAAATAGGGACATTCAGCGAAGTTTGTATTGAATGGGCGTATCTTCGGGTTGCTCAGTGCTTGTTCCAGTGCCGTTGATGGCCGGGTTATTTCTTCCATCCTGAGTCGTCTCGCGACGTGTGCGCAGAGCTCGCGTCCGATTCCGTGCGATGCGTTGTAGGCCCTTTGGTGGTCCGTGGTACTTGCCTTGCCATCTCGCCTTCGCGTGTTTCGTGCCGTGCGTCGCGACGTATATTGCCTACTAATGCGAAGGCGAGGATGATGCGTGAAACAAGCCGCCACCCAAGTGGCTGGCTCGTCCAAGCATAAGGGGTCCTCGAACAGCGACGGAAAAGTGAGCTTTCAGCATGGCCGCTGGACGACCTCCGTGAGGGCCTACCGTTACGCTCGATACTTGGACGGACTTGGGTCTTGGAAGTCCGCGGCGAGCGCACTCTCCAACAAAATTCGCCTCAATGGACGTTGAAGGGTCTTCCCGCTTCTTTAGATGTCGCGTAGAGACGTAGGGCGTTCTGCTTATCCATGCAAGTGCTGGTCCAATGACGGGATCCCCGTCCTGCAAGAACGCACCTTGCAGGCTTTCAAACCTGCCGAGTGATCCTGCTCTCAAATCCGTGAACTTGTGGACGACCTTCTCAAACTCAAGACGTTTGCGGGCAATTGCTGGAGTGCTACGGTCGCACACCCAGGGCGCCGCCACGATCAGCCGAACCAAGCCAGGCATGTCGTCAAGCACATCTGACGAAAGGAACACATGTTCATGCGTGCCAGTTCTTGCAGGCCTGCCATCAAGGTCATGGCCGGAGAAGAGCTGTCCGACTTGACCAGTCTCATATCGGGCTACGGCCATGAGTGCTCTGCGCAAGTGCAAGAGAAGTGTCTGTCGTGCCTTCTGATCGAGAGGGCGCGGGATGCTTAGGTTGAATACCGCAATGCCTTCGCGCCTCTCCTCCACCGGTTCAAGCAACCCCAATCCAGTGTACCGCCCGTTGCCCACCACAAGTGGTCCGCCAACTGGCTCAGGAAATCGAATCTCCACATGCCACAACGCGTGCTTAGAGAATCGAGTGCCTGCCGCAAATTCTTCCGCGGGCACTCCCCTTCTGTGGAACGGCTCCCTTTGAAAACGCACATCTGTTGGTGGGGTGCGAATTCCAGCATGGCGGAGGGCCTGCAGCAAGGCGTGCGTGGCATGTTGGTCTTCGTTTCCCCTCTCCGCACCCTTCTTGCTTTCTGACGCATGGATACGCCTTCGGGGTGCTTCGGGTAAGGCTAAGGGAGTAATGCTGCGAAATACTTTGCTAGGGCGCGTGAATCGATCAGCCATTCTAGAGTCTGCGGTAGACACGAGCGCTCCAGGCCAGACTTCGCCTGTACTGGGTGAGAAAGGCTGGACACCTGCTAAAGCCCAGCGGAGGTCTCCCAATTGAATTGGACACTCATTGGGTGCCTCGACCACTATTCTTCTAATGGATGGATCGGTATGCGTGGTTCCGATTGAAGGCACGGGTATTACACGCGCCCGCATTGTGAGGTCTGCCGGACCAGCATCTCGCCATGAATTCGTAGGGATGTCCGGCCGTGACGCTCTCGCCCGCATTGTGAGGTCTGCCGGACCAGCATCTCGCCCTAGAATCATTCGTTCGAACAAAGCCGACTGTTCGGGCAGTGCGTCTTGAAGTCGTCTGGTAGCCGATTTCTTCAGCCCATCGATGAGCGGTGCAGAAAATGCCAATGGTCTCGGAGCGAAGTCCCCGGAAGCAGTGCGCAGTTCAAAGTGGAGTCGACGCGGGGGCGAGTCATAACCCACGCGCCCGAAGGACGCCTTTGGCGGCTGGGAGAACAGTTGGCGGGCTTTTCGACCTTCCACGACTGTTTGCAGCCTTTCACGCTTACGACTGTACCTCAGCATCACGCTGTCCAATGTCCCGGTGTGCGGCACGGGCGTTGTGCCTTCTCCGCGAGGTGTTCTGACCACGCCTTGGTACTGTTCGAGCAATCGGAGGGCGCTGTCTGTGCTCAGTACCTGCCCCTCGGCCCAGGCGATATCGAACGTGCGGCCAAGCTGGTACAGCTTTTTGGCAATCTTGCATATCTGACCTGCTTCATCTGCGCCGGCCTCAAAGCTGTACAGATAGTGCAGGGGCACCCGAGGGTCAAAGAAACTCGGACGCCAGTGTTTGGCGGCTCTTATTTTGGCGACTTGCGCTGGGTCGCCACCAACTGTGTCCAAGTCGTTGTTAGGGACGAACAACTTTACAGACCGGCCGCGACGTATCCGAGGTGACGCAATGGTTGGGGCGTGTAAGTTCTCCATCCACCTGAAGGCTTGGAGGTCACGTGGGTCAAGTTTCGCACCACAAGCCGCGCCGGCCACCAGTGCTTGAAACAAGCGCGCGGGAGAAGGTGGCCAGCCTAGGGCTTCGCTAAATCCGTCCTGCTGGCCGTGGTAGCGGCCTTCGTGAAACCGGACGGATATCAACAGGGATTGCGACATTACGAGTCTTGGGTTTTGGCCTTCGTGTCCTGGACCGCCAACGCTTTGTCGAAGGCGACCGTTCGGTTGTCCCCAACGCCAAAGCGTTCGGCAGCTTGGAAGGCGTATTCATAAGCTACTTCTTCATTG
>CAZNYE010000422.1:0-3014 GCA_964577185.1 uncultured Pseudomonadales bacterium
ATGCTCGTCCAGGTCTCGCCATACAGATTGCCAACGGCGCGGGTCTTAAGGGCCGGCTACGCGCTGTTCAGCAGCGAGAGGCGTTCGCGCCAAGCGTGGATGAGCGGGTCGCGTTCGCCATGCAAGGGTTGGGCGGCGCGATCTCCTAGTCCTTGCCAATTGATATGCTACAAATACGCGAGGTCTCCAAGACCTACAAGACAACCCTTGCCGTGGACTCTGCGTCTTTTGAAGCCCGCTCGGGGCGGGTCTTGGGGCTACTCGGACCAAACGGCGCTGGAAAATCGTCGATCCTGCGCATGGTGACCAATATTACTTGGCCGGATAGCGGGGTAATCCTGCTCGATGGGGAGCGGATCACCCATAAGACTCAGGCAAAGGTTGGCTACATGCCGGAAGAACGTGGGCTCTATCGCCACATGCGCGTACTCGACCAGCTTGTGTATCTCGGTCGCCTGAAAGGTTTGTCGGCACGAGCCGCAAAGCAGTCTGGGAAGCATTGGCTCAACCGCCTTGGTGCCGAGGACTGGGCCTCCAAGCGTCCAAGAGATCTTTCTCGTGGCATGCAACAGAAGGTGCAATTCGCCTTGACGCTTGTCCATGCGCCACGATTGGTGATTCTGGACGAACCCTTCAGTGGACTCGACCCATTGAACGCCGAGCTGATGGAAGAGGTGATTAGAGAGAGGCGTGAGCAGGGGGACATCATAGTGTTCGCTTCGCACCTCATGGAGCAGGTGGAAGGACTCTGCGATGAGATCTGTTTGATCGCTGGGGGGAAGGTATTGGTCGCCGGAGGGCTTGAAGACATTCAGGAATCATATGGAGAAGGTCTGGTGCGGCTTGCCTTTGAAGGTGGGCATCAAGTCCTCGGGGAGCTCGAAGCGCGCGGCTGCGTCGAGGTCGTGCGGCTCGAAGGTCGGGAGGCGGAGGTGCGCCTTTTGGGGGGCTTTGCTCCAGACAGACTCTTGGATGCACTTCGAAGTGCGGGCTGCTCGATTCATCACTTTTCACTTTCACGAGCAAGTCTGAGGGAGATATTCATTCGCTTGGTTCGCGCATCGCAAGACAAACAGTCGAACGCGGACGAACCTGCGGATGTTCAGCTGGACGATGCGGCATGACGGCACTCGTCGTAGTCGTTGAGAGTGAATACTTGCGCCGCGTGAAGAGCAGGACATTCATTCTCATGACCCTGCTGATGCCCCTCGCGATTGTCGCCATCATTGCTCTGGTGGTGCTCGTGGTCAGCGCCTCGGTGTCTTCCGAGCGTTCTCTTAAGCGAGTGATCGCGGTGTACGACCCCGGTGATCAAGTGTTCGAGTACCTTGAACAGGAGGTGCCCTTATCAATAGAACTCGAACGGGTGAGCGGAACGCTTGACAGTCTCAGGCAGCGAGTGACTCGCGAGGAATTTGATGGACTCTTGGTGTTTCCCGAAGGCCTCACTGATATGAATCGTGGCCGGGAGGTGTATCTCTACACCACCGAGGTGCAATCCGTACTGGTGCAACAGGTGCTGAGGCGCTTCGTGCTTGATGTGGTGCGCGAGCGGCGTCTGGAGAGCTTTGAACTGCCGAGGGAGGTTTACAACGCCATTAGCCGAGGGGTGGCCTTTCGAGTCATGGAGCTCGATGAATCGGGAGAGTCTGGTCGGGATGCCTCTGGGCGTGCCATTGGCCTCATAGGCTATGGCATGGGCATCGCCTTCGGCATATTCATGCTCGTGAGTATCTATGGTGGCATGGTCATGCAGGCCGTCATGGAGGAAAAGACCAGCCGCATGGCGGAAATCCTGGTTGCTACCGTGCGACCGTTCGAGATTCTGATGGGCAAGATTCTCGCGCTTTTCGCCGTGGCGGCGACCCAGATCGTGATTTGGCTGCTGATGATTCTTGTGCTTGGCATTGCGACTGCGGTGTTGGTGGGTCTCGCGTTTGCGCCGGAACAACTCGGTGATTTCGCGGGTGCGGCGCAATCACTTCAGAACATCGGGGCAATGGAGTCTGTCCCCATGCCCGATATTCGCGGCGACGTGGTGTTCGTCACGGTTCTGATGATCCCGATTGGCTATTTTCTCTATGCCAGCCTGTTCGGTGCACTTGGGGCGGTGTTTGAGAACAATCAAGAAGCGCAAATGGCCGTGATGCTGCCCATGTTCCCGCTCATTCTGTCTGTGGTCATGCTTCAAACCATTGCGCTTGCGCCAAACAGCCTGTTCATCAAGATCGGGTCCCTGGTTCCCTTCACGGCCCCGGTCATCCTGCCGACGAGAATGTTGCTCTCGGATGTGCCTGTGTTCGAAGTGGTTTTGAGCCTGCTTTTGGCGTTGTTCGGTGCCATTGCTACTGGATGGGTGGCAGGCCGAATATTTCGAGTTGGTCTGCTGCGCTATGGCAAGAAGACCAGTATTCGCGACCTCATCCGCATGGCGGTGAGCGCGTGAAGGGACTAGTGTGAAGATTTCTCTCGACAGTCAACCGCAGAGCGGGGGGATCTGTCGGGGACAGTGTATGGTCATTCTCCATTGGCGAGGGATTACGCCGTATAGAGGATGAACAGGGCGGTTGTGTTGGGCAGCGACTCGGCAATAGCATAACTGAATAAAAGAGGGCTTGACAAAGCCCTTTTTTTTTTTTGCACAATGTGTTGGCACTTGTCAATAGGCAATTTTTCATGGATTTTTCTTGGGCTTTTGGAATCGTGTGGAACGATCCTCCTTGCGCCCGATATGCGCTCGGTGCGGAGCTCGCCCGTGCGCGTTTCGGGTCAATCGCATCGGGTTTGGAGTGCAGGGAGTTCAGGGGTGAATTGACTCACGCGATAGGCGCGGACATCGAGTCCACTACCGCACGATCGCTCTTCGATTATCGACATTCGCTTGAAGTGGCGGGCGGATGTCTAGAGGTCGGTGGGCGGCTGGGTATTCGAGGGATGCCCGCGCTGATTCTGGACAACCGGATTGTTAGGGACTACGTGCCAGCCGGGTGCCCGGCCGAGCTGTCGCCATGAAT
>CAZNYE010000423.1:0-10081 GCA_964577185.1 uncultured Pseudomonadales bacterium
CGTATTGAGTCGCGCACGGTCTTTTTCGCAGCCCTCGGAGAGGCTTCGCTGCGCAATTAATCTGGAGAGCGCTGTTTCGAGCGCTGTTAGTGATGCGCGAACGCTCTGCGCGTCCCAGGCGGACACTTGTAAATTGGTTGCCGAGAAGCGCTTTTCCGCTGCCTGTCGATGGACATCGCCGTGATGAGTTGCGGTGCCGCGCAACCGCCAGCAGGCAATCCCAATAGCAGCGAGCGAAATGCCAACGCAGATGAATCCGACGACGGGCGGCAAGGCAGTGACTCCGAGGGAGGCGAGCGCGGCGGCGAAGGCGATCACAAGCAGCCACGTGATTGCGCGAACCGGTATGGGCCGAACCTCGGTATCAAGCCAATCGCGCAGTGCATCGACGCCCCGCTCGTGCTGTTTGATCAGTTCTTCCGACGGGCTTTCGCCAGCCAGTTCGATTTTGGTGGTCAGCGCATCCTGTTCGGCATTGAGCTTCAGCAGCGAAGCTGCGAACCCTTCCGCCCGTTGCAGATTATCGCGAGTCAATTGTGGCGGGTCGCCTCCGCCCAGGGCGTTCGATGTCTCGCGTTCGCGGGTTGTCCGCCGCGCGGCCTCATCTTCTTGTTGGGCGAGGTTCTCGCGCATCCTTTGAAGGCTTGCAAGTTTGTCGAGGGCCGCTTCGAGGGCCAATTCGGCTGGCCCAAGTTCATCGTCTGAAAGGCCAAGCTGATCAAGTGCGGCCCGCGCCTCTAGATGAGCCCGCTCTTGATCGTGAATTTCCGCGCGGATTGTTTCGATTCGCGTATTCAGTTTGTCGAGTAAGTCGGGGTCGATGCGCGCGAGCGCTTCCATTCGCTGTGGAAAGGATTCGAGCTTGTCCTCCAAAGACCGGCGTTCGGCGATGGTTGTCGCAAGCTGTTTGGCGATTTCAATCTGACGACACAAGCCTTGAGCGTCGCGCGCCTCGGCGATGTCCTTCTCAATTTCGGGCAATCGGTCTTGATCGGCGCTGAGCCGCATCGCCGATTGCTCGGCGCTGTCAAGTGCGCGTCGGGCATCGCGAAATGCGCGCTCTTCGTGACTGCCATGTCGTTTCCCTAGCGCGAGGCGGGCCTCCCCAAGATCAAAGCCGCCGCGCACCTCGCGCATGAGTTCCGTCGCGAGACGCTCATCGTCGGCATTGGCAGCGACAAGGTTCTCCATCGACAGCCAGTAGCGAACGAGCTCATCGGAGTGTGGCAGCGCGGGCCTCTCCGCTGGTTTGCCGTCCCGTTGCCAGGCGATTTGGCTGCCGGTGCGCGTCACCTTCCAGGAGGTCTCGCCATCCTTGAAGTCGGCGGCGAGCGAAACGGGAGGGTCGTCGCGCTTCGGCTCCGCAAGCAAGTAGCCAAGTGCGCGTATCAAACTTGATTTACCAAAGGCGTTTGGTGCTGTGACCAGATTGAGTCCCTCGCAAAGTCCTTCAAATACGAGACCTTCGGAGAGTCCCGGCAATTGCTCGATGCGCAGTCGCAAGAGCTTCATTTGATCGCGTGTTGCTGTTGCGCAAAAAGCTTGTGCAGTGCGGCGGTGCCCGCGAGGCGCAATTGTTCAATCACCGCCTCTTCGGAGAGGTTGTCCGCGTTGGGCTCAATTCCGCGCCAAGTCGGGCTTCGTAGTCGGTTCTCGAATCGCTCCGCCGCCGCATCAAGAAGTGCGCGTCGCTCGGGGTCGTCCTTTGGTTGGTCGAGCAACAGGAGACGCTTGGCGAGCAGGCCGAGGGGGTCTTGACGCCTCGAAAGCTCATCAAGTCCCACTTCGGGCAGCAGTTCGGCTTCAAGCTGCTCGACAAGGTAGTGCCTGTCCCCGACAGGGAAGTGTGAGGGTCTTTCGGTGGCGCTCTCGATCCAATTATCGAGTTCCCTGGCGAAGGCTGTGCGTCCAACGAACCTCACCCTCAGCCCCACGGCCTTTGGAAGCGGGCCTTCTTCGAAGCGCTCCTTGTCGAACTCTTCGGCTTGTGCGATGAGATTTTGTTCAAGATCACCGATATCTTCCAAGTTGCTCAAGTCCACGCAGAGGACTTCCCAGCGGAGCGGCGCGATGGGTATCTGCCGAACATCTCGGATGCGCCCTTCGCCGATGTCGAGGAGCCAGGGGCCGCGTGCGCCCGGTTCGCCCGGATCCATACCGGTCAAGCATCCGAGATAGCCAATGAGGTTTTCCGAAGTCAATTGGTGGGGCACGTGAATATGGCCGAGCAGCCAGCCGTCAAGTCCGGTTCGCATCAAGTCGGCTTGCCTGACTGGCGCGTAGACGCTCGTGCTCTGGCCGAGGTCGCAGTGCAGCAATCCGAGCGTGACGTCCGCGCCTCGATCAAGGCGCGCACCAGACAGCGGGTTGTCCCGCACCTTGCGTTGCGGGAAGGACCATCCCCAGATGCGGACTTGGGTCGCCTCGTTCGCGAGGCTGTGCGGTTGCCAGCTGCCGCCTTGCCCGAGCAGCGTAAAGCCCGAATCTTTGCCAAGACTCGCCGCGAGTCTTGGCAACACCTCAACATCGTGGTTGCCCGCTACGGCAACGACAGAAATGCGAGCTTGCGTCAGCTTCTCCACACCAGACTTGAGTTCTCGAAAGCCCTCGAAGAAGTCCTTCTCGCTCTCCACCACATCGCCCGCGAGCAGTACCGCATGCACCTGTTCGTGGATGGCGAGCTCCACCGTGCTTCGCCAGGCCGCGGCCGGTCCAAGCTCGGAGGCGGGCAGGGCGAAATCCTCTGGAATGCGCGTCGGCAATCGACCCAGATGGATGTCACCTACCGCAAGAAGTCTCATAGGGTCGCGTATGCGTTGAAGATGTTTGGCATTGTCATGAGCAATTCTCGTTATGACTGCGAACACACCCCAGACGACCGTCTGAGCGTCGGTTCGGCATTGATGCAGCGGAGCCTGTGGCGTATCCAGCCCTTCACAAGGGAGTTCGCAGCCCCATAGTGAGAATGACTGCATTGTAACTACCTCAGGGTACTGTGAGCCGATGTGCGGCACAAGTGAATCAAACCGCGCTCCGAATCCGTCCCATGCCACTTGTTTCAAGGTAAGGTAGCCGGGTGGCAATCAAATGGCTGGTGGCTTGCCCTTGCTCGAGTCAAGAATTGATCGATGAATGGAATCGAATCAACCGGAGCGGTCTGTGAACTCAAGACTGATCGATCAATAGGAGCAAGATGAAATGCCGAAACGCTTGGCATTGAATTACAGCTTCGAATCCTTCAGGGGAGACATGTTCGGTGGTGTGACCACCGCCGTGGTGGCGTTGCCGATTAGTCTTGCTTTTGGCGTGGCATCGGGACTCGGTGCGCAGGCGGGTCTCTATGCGGCGGTCGCGGTGGGTTTCTTCGCCGCGGTGTTCGGCGGGACTCGAACGCAGGTCTCTGGTGCCACGGCTCCCATGGCGGTTGCCATGGCGGTCATAGTCGGCAGCCATGCGGCTACACTCGCCGAAGCGCTGACGGTTGTGGTCATGGCGGGGGTGCTGCAGATCTTGCTGGGCATCTCCAAGATCGGACGCTTTATCGTCTACACTCCCTACGTTGTGGTGTCGGGATTCATGACGGGTATCGGTGTGATTGTTGTAGTCATGCAACTCATGCCGGCACTTGGACTGCCCTCCGTGTCAGATGGCGTGATGGCTACTTTCTCCGCGCTGCCCGCGGCGATTGACAGGTTGAATAACGAAGCCTTGATCCTTGCCTCGGTCACGCTCGCCGTTGCCATTTTCTGGCCAAGGCCCTTCCAGCGGCTCTTGCCGGCACCCTTGGCCGCCCTGATTGTGGGCACTTTCCTTGGCATCTTCTGGCTCACGGAAGCGCCCGTCATCGGTCATGTGCCGAGTGGTATTCCGAGCATAGCCATCGGCATCCCGGAGCTCGAATTTGTGGTCCGTTCAATCGAGCCAGCCTTGATCCTCGCGCTTTTGGGGTCGATTGATAGCCTGCTGACCTCACTCGTCGCGGACTCCATGACGGGGACGCATCACGATCCGGACCGCGAACTCGTTGGGCAGGGCATTGGCAATGTCATCGTTGGCATGTTCGGTGGCTTGGCGGGTGCGGCCTCCACGCCCCTCACTTCAACGAACATCCGTGCCGGCGGCACGACGCGCGCCTCAGGCGTGATTTTCGCCCTGCTCATGCTGATCATAGTGCTGTGGGCGGGCAGCTTCCTGGCACCCGTTCCGCTGGCGGTGTTGGCCGGAATTCTGTTGAAGGTCGGCTGGGATATTATCGATCGGCGTTTGCTCTCCATCCTGCACCGCATTCGAAGAGACCATTTGCTGGTGATGGTTGCGACGCTCGCGGTGACGGTATTGGTGGACCTTGTCACCGGCGTTGCGGTCGGCTTCATAGCCGCCGGCATCGCGCACGCCGCGCAGATTCAAAACCTCGAACTTGACAGCGTGGTGTCCGTGCCGCTACTCGACAGCAAGTTCTTTGCGCGCCATCAGCAGGTGCTTACCGATGACCCGCTCGCGGCGCGGGTGGGTCTTGTGTCGCTGCGCGGACGCTTCACCGTGGCATCGTCCAAGAATCTCCACAAGGCCGTGGGAGAGGATATCAAGGAGCATCAAATCGTGATCTTCGATTTTGCCTCGGCATCGCATTTTGACGACAGTGCCGCGATGATGATCAGCCAACTCATGGATGTCGCCGATAAGGCGGACACCAGGTTCATAGTGATGGCGCTCTCCGGGGAAGCACTGGACACTTTGATCACCTTCAATGTGCTCTCGAGGGTCCCTGAAGAGATGATTGTCGAAACCCTGGATGAGGCGTGCGAGGTAGCCGCCAAATTGCTGCTGGCGGGTGAGGACGAGGATACAGTCTGATCAATCAATCCATTATTGTTGCCATTCGGCCGGTTTATCGCAACAGATCAAAGGCGCCCATCTCGTCCAAAGACGCAAAGCAGCCGCCAAGTAGGGTGCGTCCGAGCGCCTGTCCTCGTTCGTTGCCAAGATCGAGCGTCCCGGCGATGATCACCGCGTAGTTGAGCAGATAGAGTGCGCAGATCTTGTATCTGTGCTCAAAGGTCTCTCTCGGATAGTCGATGCCATGCGCGCAGAGTTCATCGTAGTAGAGGTCCTTGAGTTTGTTATCCGTGGCCGTTTCAAGGGGGACGCTCTGAGTGAGGAAATAGGCGAGATCTTGTTCTGGTGCCGAGCTGCAAACCGATTGCCAGTCAACCAAGGCGATGTCGTTTGTGCCAAAAAACACGTTGTCCAGGCGAACATCCGCATGCGTCAGGCATATAGGCGATGCTGACATTTCCCGCAGTAGCGAGGGCGTCGCCGCGGCCATTTTTTCTCCGGCGATGAGGCCCGATTCCGGCACCAACTCGCGAAAACGCTCTAGGACAACCGGCCAGCCCATAGCGAATCCGGCGATCATGCCATCCCGCTGGGCAGGGGTATTGTGCGAGATCAGGTCATAGCCTTGATCTGGCCGCCAAGCGGAGGCGTGGAGGCTCGCGATGGTGGAAACCACCATCCGGGCCTGCTCCAGCGAGCATCCGGCCACCTGATCACCTACCTCGAACTCACTCAGATCTTCAATGAGCAGCACAAAATCTTGACTGGCTCCGTCGATGTTCGCGAAGTAGCACTGGGGTGTGCGCACGCGCACCCGTCCGGCGACCTTCTGATAGAAGGCGACTTCGCGTCCGTACATGTCGTATGTTGCGGCGACCGCTCGATTGGCCTCCGATGGCGAGGGAAACTTGGCCACCAGCGAGTCATAGGGCGGCTCGCCCTGAAGTCTGACCCGTACCACCTGTCCGATGATGCCAGCGCCTTCAGCAAAGGGCTGCACTTCAAAGTCTTCGATATGTTGGCCAAGCACCTGGCTGAGCCAAGTGCTCGTCAGTTGTTCGGGGCTGGCAGGGAAGCTCGCAGACATGAGTGAACTCTGGTGCGCTAGTAGGGTGCCGTCCCGCCATCAATGCTCAGGCATGTGCCGGTAATGGCCGCCCCTGCTTCGGAAGCGAGCAGCACCGCGGCGGCCGCCACTTCCTCGACTGTGATCGGACGTTTGATGGCGGATTCCTGGGTGTACAGATTGATCAACTCTTCAAAGCTGATTCCCATGGTCTCGGCGGTTCTGGGTCCATTCTCACGGATAATGTCGGTGATGACGATGCCGGGGCAAATGGCATTGACCGTCACGCCCGCAGCTCCGACCTCTTTGGCCATGGACTTGGTGAATCCATTGACGGCGTGTTTGGCGGTCGTGTAGGCCGTGACGACAGGTTTGCCCACCTTGCCCTCAATCGAGGACATATTGATGATGCGCCCCCAACCCCGTTCGATCATGGGTTTGACGGCGCGTCGGCAGGCCCAGAAGGTCGAATAGAGATTCCATTTCATCACCAGATCCCAGGCGTCGTCCGGCAGGTCGGCAACCGGCTTGAGTTCACCCGCGCCGCCGGCATTGTTGACTAGAATGTCGAGCTGCCCGAATGTCTCGATGCTGGTGTCAACAAATGCCTCAACATCGGATTGGGAGGTCGCGTCCCCGGTGACGAAGACACAGTTGTCGCCCGCCCCGAATTCATCGATCATGCGTGTCGCTTTGGCTCGATTTCGTGCCATCACCGAGACCTTGGCGCCTTCGGCAAGATAGGCTTCGGCAATCGCCCTGCCGATCCCTGCCGTGCCGCCGGTGATGGCGGCGACTCTGTTTTCAAGTTTCATTTGATATGTATCCTGTGCGTGAGTGTGTGGAGGGCGTCGCGTGGGGGTATCACTTGGGCTCCAAATCTGTGACGGAGCGCGGCTCCCCCTGACGCCTACATGAGCTCCGTATTGTGAGAAATCAGCGAAAGAGTACCGCATTCCAACCACGCTGGGGCATGGCGGGCGTTGTTCTGAGGCCGATGTCCACTCAATCCTCGGAGATCTGGATCTCCTTTTCGGTAATGAACCCCAACAGAGCTGGCTGACCCTGAAGAATGGCGCGAATGCCGCTGTCCAATGCGGCCTCTGTGTCTTCAGGGTCGGTGACGCGCTCTGCGTAGGCGCCAAACGCCCGCGCCATGTCAGCGTAATTGCCACCGAGCTGGGTTTGTCAACTAGGGGCGGTCTACAAGGGGGCTATCGAACGGATTGGGGAATCTGGTGTGGCGTTGATTTGGGCGGCAGGACAGTGTTCAAGATTCGGCTGCCGTACCCCGTTGCCACTTGCTTGGTCACGGTAGTACGAGAGTGGCTATCGGTGGTTTCTCATTTAGCTTCTTTTCGATGGACTCAAGCTGTGGAATGTGTGCGGCACCCAGTATATCCATCCAACAAGCGGCTGAATTCGTCGTCGGACGAATGGGTCCCGAATACAGTTCATGCTCATCCCCGAGGTCAGAAACCACCATGTTTACTTCCCCGGGCCGCCAATCCTCGGGCTTAAGTTCGTCCAAAGAAAGGGCTGTTTGTTGGCCGATATACTTGTCAGCTTGCACAAAATGTCGGGCGGTGCACTCGGTGACTTGGAGAGCCAAGAGCCTTCGGCAACGTACGCGATTCGCTCCCGGTCCCTCGGTGGCGTAAGGTCGATGTGATTCGCCAACTCGGGCGCGTGCCCCTTCAGTGAAGGAGGCGGGATACCTCGAAAAGCCTCCCCCACGGTGCTTTGGCGCTTCGGCATTGAGCGTTCAAAGACGAATGAAGTTCCCTTGGGAACCGCAACTAGAAATGCTCGCCTACGGTTCTGGGGCAGTTGAACGGTTTCAGTGTCCAAGAGATCAACGTGGAGGTCGTATCCCAGACCTTCGAACTGTCTATGCAGCTCTCCGACCACTCGCTTGCCTTCCCCCATCATCGCGCCGAGAAAACTTGGAACCTGCTCTATCATGACGGCTTGCGGTCGCAACGCCTCCGCGAATCTCACCATCTGGAAGATGAGTAGTCCTCGAGGGTCGTGAATGCCCTGGCGCTTCCCAATTTGGCTGAAGGGCTGACAAGGAGGCCCTCCGTGAAGCAAGCAGAGTTCACCGGGATTCAAAGAAAACCGCTCAAGGATTTGTTCCGGGGGCACCGAACGAATGTCTGCATGCAGCGCAGCCTCGACCTCCGAGTTCTGCCTGAGCGTTTCAATACAATGAGCATCATGTTCAATGGCAAGGAAGTTTTCAAGGCCAGCTCGCTGAACGCCGATGTCCATGCCTCCCGCACCAGAAAATAGGCTAACTGCAAGATGATTGTGACGCGGGTGGTTCAATATGAAGGCGCAAGAAGACGCGAAAGCTACTTTACACTTTCGACCGTTTTCTTGTCTGTTGGGATTCCGTCCTATCGTTAGCTCGGCCGGTCCTACTTTCTGTTCGCGACGGTGTCATTGTTCATGCAAAAAACCCCATCATTTTGTGGCGGGTATGGTATGCTCCGTTCCCCTTTGGGTACTGTAAGATTGATTCACTCGGGCTGCTGAAGCTGCTGGCGATTGTCAAGGCGCATATGAGACACAGGGTAAGCGGCCAGCTCGGGACATGATGGCTTAAGAAGAAGCAAACATGAGAGATGTCGTCGTCGTCGATAGCGTTCGTACCGGACTCGCGAAATCCTTCCGCGGTAGCTTCAATCTGACGCGCTCGGACGACATGCTCGCGCACCTCATTGATTCTCTCTTGGACCGCAATCCGCAGGTTGATTCGGAGCAGGTCGAAGATGTGGTGGTGGGCGCCGCCAATCATGTCGGCGAGCAGGACGGCAATCTTGCTCGGCTGGCCGTGGTCTTGTCTCGCTTGCCGGTGTCTACCGCCGGGCTGACAATCAATCGCTTTTGTTCCTCTGGCTTGCAGTCGATCGCCATTGCGGCCAACCAGATCGCGCATGGACAGTCAGAGGTGGCGATGGCGGGCGGTGTCGATTCCATTTCCATGCAGCAGCGCCAGCGGCCCGCCAAAGCGGATCTCAATAAACGACTGCTCGAAGAAAAACCAGAGATTTTCATGGCCATGGGAAACACCGCCGAGGTCGTTGCGAGGCGCTATCAAGTCACGCGCGAGATGCAGGACGAATATGCGCTTCAAAGTCAGCAGCGCTATGCGAAGGCAGAGCAGGCTGGTTACCCCTCTGAAGAAATCGTGCCCATGTCCGCCACCATGAAGAAGGTTGATCGAGAGACAGGTGAAGAAAGTTCTCTCGATGTGGTTGTTGATCGGGACGAGTGCAACCGGCCTGACACAACACCGGAAGGCTTGGCCTCATTGCGTCCTGCCTTTGAAGAGGACGGCAGCGTGACCGCCGGCAACGCTTCGCAGCTTTCGGATGGCGCTTCCATGACCCTGCTCATGAGTGCTGAGCGAGCATCAAAGCTCGGGGTCGAGCCAATGGGCGTCTA
Organism: uncultured Pseudomonadales bacterium; assembly: GCA_964577185.1. Lineage (GTDB taxonomy): Bacteria > Pseudomonadota > Gammaproteobacteria > Pseudomonadales > Azotimanducaceae > Azotimanducus. Next base: position 9,356 of record CAZNYE010000423.1, read on the forward strand.
TCGGGGCTTCACTGTGGCGGCTTGTGAACCAGATGAAATGGGCATCGGCCCGGTGTTCGCCATTCCGAGATTGCTTGAGAACGCGGGGCTCAAGCAGGAAGACATAGACCTCTGGGAACTCAACGAGGCCTTCGCTTCACAATGCGTGTATTGTCGGGATGCACTGGGCCTTGACAATGAGATTTATAACGTACACGGTGGGAGTATCGCGATCGGGCACCCATTTGGAATGACGGGTTCCCGTTTAACCGGACTCCTGCTGCGAGAGCTTCACCGGCGCCGCGGTCGATATGGCGTGGTCACCATGTGTATCGGCGGTGGTCAGGGTGCGGCGGGTCTTTTTGAGGCCGCCTAGACTAAGCAGACCACTATTGGATGTATGGAATTGATCCGAACACATTGGCAAACACCACTAGGCGCCCGATTGATGTCGGCGATCATGTTGCTCGTGAGTCCCCCGCTCTTCGCTTCGGCATCGGACGGTGTCTCCTATGCTGACATGAAAGATGCTGAACTTACCCAGACCTTGACGAGTTGGGGCACACTTCACAGTTCGGAGAGGCGCGAACTATTGGTCGAACTCAAGAAGAGAATGGAGCGGTCTCAAGAACTGCAAGCGCAAACATCGGCCCGCCAGACGCGCGCGCCGCGAATCACCATTCGCATTCATGTTCGTAAGACGATGAGATTTGGCGCGGGCGTTACGGGCCAGGTCGGCCATCTTCG
>CAZNYE010000424.1:0-9124 GCA_964577185.1 uncultured Pseudomonadales bacterium
CCGCTCAGCAACTGGTGAAGTTTCTCACCAGGCAGCGTGAGGCCACGCACAAACCCTTGCCGCATTGCGAACATCTGCTGGTAGAAAGAATTGCCGGAGTGGCCGGAGGCAGGGGTGCGTCGGCTGCTGAAATCGAAAGCCTGTTAGTGCACACCCTGTGGGGCGGACGGATGAACGCACCCTTGGCAATTGCCCTGTCCGCGGCCATGGAGAAAGAAACCGGTGTGCGACCCGACGTGATGCATGACGACAACACCATTGTCATTCAGAGCGCAGGGAAGGTCTCGCCCCGAAGGCTCTTTGAGCTGGTCACACCAGAAAACCTGGAGCGCCTACTTCGTGCATCGCTTGAGGCCTCGGGCATCTTTGGGGCGAGATTTCGTGAATGTGCGGGACGCGCGCTGCTTATACATAAGCGAAGGTTTGGCGACCGTCTCCCCCTGTGGGTGTCGCGGCTACAAGCCAAGAAGCTGATGAGCGCTGTGCTGAGTTCAAGCGATTTCCCCGTGATGCTTGAGGCCTGGCGAAGCTGCCTAGAAGATGAGTTCGATCTACCCGCGCTTGCAAAGAGGCTCGAGTCGCTGCTCGCGGGCGAGATACTGGTCTCGGAGATCAGTTCAAAGCAGCCGTCTCCCTTCGCGTTGTCGGCAACCTGGAAACAGATCAATGAACGCTACATGTATGCCGACGATACACCTGAATCAGGCCATCCTTCGGCCCTTGACGACGACCTCATTCAAGGCTTGCGTTCGGGCGGTGAATTCGACCTACGTCTTTCCGATGCGGCCATAGAAGCCTTTGTACGCAAGCGACAGCGCCTCGAACCGGGCTATGCGCCGCAAACCGGAGCTGAATTGAGCGCACTGGTTCGCGAGCGCGTATTGCTCCCGCTTGCGGGATGGCACGCACTGCAAGCCCGGCTGCGCATCGAAGCGGGCGACCTCGCAGCAGAGATTCCGCATGCAACCAATTGGCAAATACGGAACGGCCAGCAATTTCTTGTGCACGATTCCCTCGCGCATGATCTCACGGACTTAGAACATCACCGAGAAGCGAGCGCGTACCTGTCTGACATCCTGTCCTTCTACGGGCCACTCACTCTGAGCGAGATTCGCCTGCTCGCACCCTTGCCAAACCTAGAGGCGTTGATCGCCGAGTGCCTGGCGCGAGAGACACTACGCTCTGGCAAGTTTCGTTCAGGAGTTGATGACCTTCAGTACTGCGATAGCGAAAACCTTGAAGCGATTATTCGCCTTGGTCGCAGCCTCTCAAGGACCGCGCTCAAGCCGCGTGCCGCAAGTTGGCTGCCCGCCTTCGTGAGCGCCTTTCATGGCTTATCCCAAGACCAAGCGGGATCCTCATTGCTCGACTCACTCGCCGCGCTCCGGGGCTTCTCTGCCCCTGTCGAAACCTGGCTCAAGGATCTGCTCGCCTGTCGCCGCCAGGGAATGAGCGAAGCGAATCTGGATAAGGTCATGGACTCCGCCGGGCTGGTTTTCTTTGGAACCGGAAAGGAACACATCAGTATCGCCGCGCCAGAAGAACTTGAAATACTGCAACCCAGTTTCGGAAAAAGTCTGCTCGCGACGTGCTTTAAGGACGAGCAGGCGAAGTACGGATTCCTTCAGCTTGCCGCGGCCGCCAACCTGCCGCTGGCAGAATTCAACGATCTCTTCTGGAACGCCGTCTGGCGCGCCGAGATCACTAGTGACCGCATGGAAACGCTTCGCGAAGGACTGCGGCGCGGATATCTCTTGGGTCCGAAAGAGTTGCCCAAGCCACCCCTAAGGGGCGCATACCGCTGGCGCGCCCACCCCGTCAGCTGGCAAGGCAACTTCTTTCGCCTGCCACAAGCACCCAAGGGTCAGGATGCGCTTCATAGGCTGGACTCGGCAAAGGAACGCGCACGGGTACTTATGGACCGATACGGCATAGTGAACAGGGAGATCGCCAATCGCGAGAAGGCCTGCTTCGGTTGGCAACAGGTCTTTCAGGCCTTTCGCCTGCTCGAATTGTCAGGAGAAGTCACTTCGGGACTCTTTTTTGAAGGGCTCTCCGGGCCACAGTTTGCGCTCCCCGAGGCCGTGGAGATTTTTCGTGACACCGCTCTCCTTGAGCAGCAAATCCGCTGGTGCAGCGCACTCGATCCCATCTCACCGGCGGGGCTGGATATAGCCTTTGAAGGGGCGCCCTTGCCAAGACGACTGTCTGGCAATCACCTGCTCATTTCTGGCAACCGGGCGGTTGCTTCTTGGAGCGCCTCGGGGAAACAACTGGCCTTCGCAGACGGCCAGTACGCCTCGCAAGAGATTTCAGAACTGCGCGCGTTAGCCGCACATCTCGTCCGTACCCGAGGGACGATTACCCTGCGTCAAGTGGATGGGGCTTCACCGCTCAGGAGCAAACACTTGAAAATGCTTGAACCTGAGGTCGAACTGGTGCGAGAGCCGCAGGCGGTCTCTCTGCAACTGCCGCCCTAGGAGCGGGGTAGACTGAAGCCATGAACAGAGTTCTGCGGCATGTACTGAACGCCACCCGCTATTCAATGCAGGGGATCAGAGCAACTTGGTCGACTTCGACGGCTTTTCGCATTGAATGTACCTTGGGTGCGTTCTTGGCATCCATAGGTCTGTTACTCGGCGAAACAGGTAGCGAAAGGGCCTTGCTCGTCTTGCCGCTACTGATTGTGCTCATCACCGAACTCCTTAACTCGGGACTTGAAAGCGCGGTGGACCGCATCGGCAAGGAGACCCATCACCTGTCAGGGCAGGCCAAGGACATGGGCTCGGCGGCAGTGTTTGTCAGTCTGATCAGTGTGCCGACAATCTGGGGCTTGGTGCTGCTAACCTGAGTCCTATATACTACTTAATATGCTGCCACTAGAGCGCATCTATTTGCGCCTCTCAATGAACTATCGCCAATGAATCAGACCACAACGACCTTTACCGGGCCACTCGGTTCCACAATCCACGTACTGCAAGCGGATGCCGAAACCATTGAACGCCTCGCGCTGATAGATTGGAATCAGCACTTTCGACGCGTATGTCTCGACCCAGTGCGCGGTTTGATCACGCTCATGTCTCCATCTGGATTGCACGAGCGTCTCAGCCGAACCTTTGATGTCGTCATTGATGTGGCGGCAGATGCCATAGGCAAAACTTCCACCTCCATAGGTTCCACTCGCCTGAAAGGTCGTGGCGCCCCGTCGGGAACTGGATTAGAGCCTGACTGCACCTTCTACATCGGTGACAGCGTGGACGGGTTCTTAGCGGCGATCACCGAAGGAGAAGCTGCCGAGGAAGCTTACCTGGAGGACGTGCCTCCCGACCTCGTGGTGGAGGTCGAACTGACCCACGCAGACCGCGGAAAGGTCAATCGATACGGACAATTGGGCGTGAAGGAACTCTGGCAACTGAAAGCCAGTAAGGCCACTCGCGAAGTGTCCAAAGTAGAGTTTCTCGCGCTGCATCCAGAACGCCCACCAGAAAACACGCCCGCCTCGCACGTGCTGCCGGGCCTGACACCCTCCCAAGTGCGCGATGCCATTCAAGAACTCAAGCTCGCACGCACCAGACGCGAAAGAACGGAAGCCGTATCTCGCGTCATCCTCAAGCGCGGTGCGCTTCGCCTGCGCGAAGAGGTAACGGAATATGCGAGCGCCGGGACTTAGCTCAGAATCCTCGCCAGCCGCCGACCTATAGGTCTTCCAGCAGCTCTGTCGCGCGGTCAATCAGTGGTGTCATGGAGCGTTTGGACTCCTCCCACGACTCGTCCACGCGCTTGCCACGCCTGTGCAAGCTCAGGTTGAATCCAGTAATGATCGCAAACTTGTAGCAAGCAAGCGCACGATACCAAGCGACATCGGGCACGGGCGCCCCCCAAGCATCGACGTAGAGCGCCTCAAGGCGAGTCGCGTCGAGAAAGCTGCCTCGAAGTCCGGGTGCCCAAGCCTCTTTGTCGCTAAAGGTGCACACCCAGCCAAGATCATTCAAAACGGCACCGATACCAGTCAGTTCCCAATCGATCACCGCGAGCAGCTTGGGGTCCGACTGCGAGCAAAACAGATTGGCCGACTGAAAGTCACCATGAAAGAGCCCAATGTGAATATCTTCTGGACGCTTCTCTAGAAGAAGGCTGCGAACCCTCGGCGCGTTCGCCAAGCGTGTCGGTTCCGCCGTTCGCTCTAAGAAGGTATCCCAGCGGATGACATCCTCGTCAAGCGTAACGGGATTCCCGAGGTAGTCCAATTTGGCCGTGTCGACCCGGTGAATACCTGCCAGCGCGTTCATGGCCTGACACCCGATGGCTAGAATCTCAGGTTCTTTGAGCCGACCTCCCCATTCACCCTTGGCTACGCGAAGCACATCGCCACGTAACAGCGGCGTCACGAAATAGGGACAACCAAACCATTCAAGATCCGCACCGGACCATTTGACGCTGCAATGAGGAACCTCCGTGCCATCAAGTGCGTTGAGCGCCGCCACCTGCCGCAGGACATCCGCCGTGCCGCGCCAACGAACATTGGGTGGCGGCAATCGGATGAACCAGGACTCACGTGTGTGACGACACTCCACGGTGAACCCCCAGGAAAATCCCGCGTGGCCCGGCATGACCTCGACATGAACAATCTCAGCCTTCGGATCCTGGTACTTGGCGCGACAGAAGTTGGCGAGCCGCTGCTTGATCTGGGTAATGTCCAAGCGGTTCATCCCGTCCAGACTTGGACCCCTATTCGGGCGCCGGTCCCGGGAACTGTTCCCGCAACACCCGTTTCAAGATCTTGCCGCTCGGATTACGCGGAATCTCATCGATAAAGGCGATTGCCTTCGGCATCTTGAATCGTGCCAGGCGCGGTGCAAGAAATTCCATGATATCCCCCTCAGAGGGAGGATCCTCGGCCTTGGAAGACACCAGGATGGCGAAGGGCGACTCTCCCCAGCGCTCGCTTGGCTGGCCAATGACTGCAGCTTCGCGAACACCGGCATGCTCCATCAGAAGATTCTCGATTTCCGCCGGGTAGACATTCTCTCCGCCGGAAATAATCATGTCCTTCTTGCGATCCTGAATGGTGACGAACCCATCTTCATCCATGGTGGCTATGTCGCCGGTATGAAGCCAGCCGTCCCTGAGTGTCTGGGCCGTCGCTTCCGGCTGATTCCAGTAGCCGTGCATGTTGTGCGCGCCACGCACCACCACTTCGCCAGGCGTGTTGGCAGGGCATTCATCACCATCGGCATCAAGAATGCGCACGTCGGTGTGGAAGAAGGCACGGCCCGTTGAGCCAGCGCGTTTCATGGCATTTTCCGCATCGATCACACAGCTTGGACCGCAGGACTCGGTGAGGCCATAGACCTGGTGGATCTCTATGCCGCGTTCCGCATAGGCCTTGATGAGCGCCACGGGCACCGGAGCGGCACCACTCAATATCCAACGCAGACTTGAACAATCATAGGACTCAATGTTCGGCACCTGAAGCATGAAGTTGAGCATGGCCGGCACGGCAAGACCGGAATTGATCGACTCCCGTTCGATGAGCTCCCAGGTGAGCTTGGGGTCGAAGCTTCTGAGCACCACCGATGTCACGCAGTTGTATACGTTCATCATGATGGGTGCCAAGGCGCCGACATGGAACATCGGCAGCAGTGAAATGAATCTGTCTCGAAGCCGCATATCGAGCACCGGGCTCATGGTGAGCACCGCCCACATCGAAGTGCGGTGGGAATGCACCACGCCCTTGGGAAGCCCAGTGGTGCCTGACGTGTACATGATGTACAGCATCTCGTCGCCGCCAACTGCAATCTCGGGCTCAAGTCGGCTCGCATCCGCCACGAAGTCCTCATAGGTGCGCGCGAATGGCACCCCAGTCGAGGGCAAAACATGCAACCACTCCTTGACGCCCGTCTTGCCCTGGGATTGCAATATTTCTATCGCCTCGGCAAACGGGTCGTCGAAAATCAGCCAAGTCGCGCCGCTATCGGAAATGATGAATTCAAGTTCAGGCGGTGTCAGGCGCCAATTGAGCGGCACCACCACCGCACCGAGTTTAGCCAGCCCCAAATAGGACTCCACAAATTCGACACCGTTCATGAGCAGAAAGGCGACGCGATCCCCCGGCTTGACACCGGCGCCCTTGAATGCATTTGCAACTTGATTCGCACGGGCATTGAGTTCCGCGAAGCTAATTCTCGCGCCTGTCTCTGCCTGTACATACGCATCAACCTCGGGCGTCGTGCGTGCCCTTCGCCTGAGCAGGTCGCCAATATTCTGGATCATCGACAATTGTCCCGGTCGCTATGAAGTGACTCGCTATTGTGCCAAAAGTAGTGCTTTTGGGAATGCTCTGATCAATTCCATCAATTGCATGGCTGGACTTGATCAGAGCTTCACTACAGATTCCACCACTCTGACACTTGCCGCTCCTTGTGGTCTTCGCTGAGTTCCCGCACCCAGGCGAGCGATTCTTCCACCTCCTCCGGTGTTGCTACCAATTCGATGCACACCGCGGGCATCGCCTGGGCCGACCCGCCCACCGGCAAGACTTCATCAACTAATAGCGGGGTCTGCGGACGGTGTCGCAACACCTTACTGAACACGCCAAGGTAGATTTCTGGCAAATATCGCTGCGAACTTTCGCCGGATGCCAACCCAAACTTCTCGCAGAGCGCATGAATTTCATTCATAAGAACTTGCAGCACCTGTGGCGGTGCGTTGTGGGTTTCCTGGGCGTGGCGCGGACTCTCCATCTCCTCGGCGCGCAACGATTCAATCTCGGCTCTGACTTCCGATGTGGGTGCCGGAATCAAGAATCGCACCGTATCGCCACTCAGCGCTGCCTCTAGTGGATCATCCCGTTGCTGGGCCAACTCCACGAATCGATTGCCCACCATGGGACACTCCGCAATCAAGAGATCCCTTTCGCTTGCGTTCGCATGCCAGTCAGCGACAGCCCTGCGTACCCAGCGTCCTACGGCAAGTCGAATCGCCGCATGGGTCACGCCGTCCACCAGCGCATAGGCCTCTGCGCCCGGGGCCTGCTCGAAGGACAGGCGCGCAACGTCCCAGCGCAGCAGATGCAGACGCCGTCCATTCTGAAGGGCCAGCAAGGCTGTTTGCTGCAACAAGAGGCTTTTGCCAACCCCAGCAGATCCAGCAAAAAAGAGCATCTCCTTTTCCTTGGAGAGACTATCAAGCTCATCGAACAGCTTTGTGCCCGGGCGCAGCACCAGGCCGATTGAATCATCCAGGCTCATCGGAAACGATCCACTGAAGGCATGTCACCCACCGGCACCTCGATCACTGTTGGGTCCTCTGTTGAAGAGGCTTGGTCAAGCAAAGGCGCGTGCATACTGCGCCCCAAAAGAGCTCACGAGCCGTGAAAAATCAGGGTTCACAAGATCGGACGCGATGATTCGCCCATCGTAGAGGTCACGCTGCATCTGTTGTACGTTGCCGTATTGGTTGTTGTTGAATAGCAGCATGACCAGCGAAATACCGTGCTGCACCGCGCTCGCCAATTCGCTCAGCCCGAACAGGAATCCGCCGTCTCCGGTGACCGAGAGCACACGCGCATCGGGACGCGCGACCTTGACGCCAAGCGCCGTCGGAAAGCCGTAGCCGAGCGTTCCCATATAGCCAGTAGATATGAAAGTGCGGGGATGATAGACAGGCATCACGATGCGGCTCGCAAATCCCACCTGCGTCAGTTCATCAACAAATACACCTATTCCACGCCCAAGCTGAGACAGAGGCACCTGCCCACAGAGCATGAAGAGCGGCGCATTCAATCCATCGGCGGTAGCGAGGGCCACGCTAGCATTCAAAAGGCCTGGTCCAGGCACCACACCACACAGACATCTCTCCGGTCGCGAGCGCCGCACCCAAGGCCATATAGGCGGCACCCTGTTCACGGCGGGTGTGGATGACGCGAATACGGTTTCCAACATCGTAGAGGGCGTTGTACAGCCAGTCATTCTGAATGCCGGGCAAACCGAACACGCAGTCTACTCCATGCCGCAATAGGGCCGAAACCGCTGCTTCACCACCGGTCATCTGTGGCATAACTGGAACTACCTCAAAAGGATTCGCCGCATCAAGCACCACGACCGCGAGCCCGGTAAGACCGTCCACCACGATTGCGGACTGCGGATAAGATACTATATTTGCTTTCAAACCGGGTCGGGTTCATCCGGGGAAACGCGGAAAGGGGGCGAAACTTGAACTAATGAAGGGTTTAATCGACATAGATTCCTTTGATGCAGCGGCCGACTTGCAGAGCCTCAATCGAATCATCACCGATGTCATGGCGCGCCGGGACATACACCGTCTCATTCGCGGGGATCTTCTGGAACGAGTGGTCGATGCGGTAGTCAGATTGGCTGGTCGAGCTCATCATGAAGAAGCACTATTTGCGGCTGCCATCCTAGGACGGATTGCCGCAGTGGCGCGCGGTCGAGAATCGCAGGTGTTCGACCGCATTGTCGAGCTTGAAATACGCTCTCCGCCTCCCATCGATACGCTTGCCGATGGCGATACGAAGTTGTATGCGGCGAGGGGAATAGCCAGAATTCAAGATGCTTGGGTGGTGGAGTATCTTGCTCAAGAGGCATTGAGTATCGACACCGCTGAAGCGGCACGCAGAGAACTCCTGTCAAGTGCACTCAATCGATTCGAATCACTTTCAGTATGGTTGGAAACACTGACCAAACAATCGTCTCGCGTGACAACCATTGAATCTATAGACTCTCGCATGAGGCGGATACGCCGAATATTCAGCGCGATCCATAAGGTGGCGCATGACTGGTTTGGTGATGTCGGGGCAGAACCGGGGCAGGCTCTTTCCAGATTTTTGATAGCCTTTTTCAAAGGCGAGAGGTCCGGCGTGGATTCTGAAGTGCTATTCGAAGCCATTGATCAGATTTTTTTAGTGCTAAGTCGAGTGATTCAGCTGCGTTTTTCGCATGCCTTTATTCCTGAAACCTACAGCGCGGTTGTTCAAGGTAAGAGACTCCTTGGTCCGGGGAAGTGGGCGCAATTTCTTCGGCAATCGAAGGCCATGCCTTCCCTTCGCACCGCCTGCCTTGAATCCGCTGTCGTCTTGGCACGCCAGAATCGTACGGACCATGAG
>CAZNYE010000425.1:0-4876 GCA_964577185.1 uncultured Pseudomonadales bacterium
GGTTCGGCTGCTCGACCTTGAGCAAGATGAGCAAGGTCAATTCCTGGACAAGGAAGTCGTATACGACACTACGGTTGGTCGCGCAATCCTCTATGACATACTGCCTCGAGAGTTGCCATTCGGCCTCGTCAACAAGACCCTGGACAAGAAAGGCATATCGCAGCTCGTTGATGAGTGCTACAGACGCGCAGGACTGAAGGCAACTGTTATTTTTGCCGACCAGCTCATGTACCTCGGATTCGAATATTCGACCATCTCTGGCGCCTCTATCGGTATCGAGGACTTTGTCATCCCCGAGGACAAGCCAAGCATTATCAGCAGCGCCGAAAGCGAAGTGCAAGAGATCGAGGAGCAGTTTGGCTCTGGCTTGGTCACCCTAGGTGAAAAATACAACAAGGTGATCGATATCTGGTCTCGCGCCAACGACCTGGTGGCGCGCTCCATGGTCGATGGCATTTCGCGTGAAAAAGTCATCGATGCCGAGGGCGAGGAAGTAGAGCAGCCTTCCTTTAACTCCGTCTTCATGTACTCGGATTCCGGTGCGCGCGGCACCCCCACACAAATACGCCAGTTGGCTGGTATGCGCGGCCTCATGACGAAACCGGACGGAAGCATTATCGAGTCGCCAATCACAGCGAACTTCCGCGAAGGCCTGTCCGTGAATGAGTACTTCATTTCGACGCACGGAGCGCGCAAGGGCTTGGCGGACACCGCCTTGAAAACCGCCAACTCGGGCTACCTGACACGGCGCCTCGTGGATGTGGCGCAAGATGTCGTGATCACCGACGAAGATTGCGGTGTTCAGGACGGCTTAACGATATCCGCGCTCATTGAAGGTGGAGATGTCATCGAACCCTTGAGTGTGCGCGTACTTGGACGAGTGGTCGCCGATGATGTTGTTCATCGTCGGCAAGGGACGGGCGAAGAAGTGATTATCCCCAAGGGCACCATGCTCGACGAGTCCTGGGTGGATCGCATCGAAGGTCTGGGCATCGATGAGATTAAGGTACGCTCGGCCATTACCTGCGCCAATGATCACGGGGTATGCGCACAATGCTACGGTCGCGACCTCGCGCGTGGTCGCCAAGTAAACCTTGGCGAGGCCGTGGGCGTGATCGCCGCACAGTCGATCGGCGAACCCGGTACCCAGCTCACCATGCGCACCTTCCATATTGGTGGCGCGGCCTCCCGGGCCACGGCGATCGACAGCGTGCAGGTGAAGCATGGTGGAGAAATCCGTCTTCACAATATGAAAACGGTTCGCCGCGAATCGGGTGAACTGGTCACCGTATCGCGCTCTGGTCAGATTGCTATTCTCGATGAGTTTGGACGTGAGCGCGAACGCTATAGGGTGCCGTACGGAGCGGTCATTTCAGTTGAGGATTCAACCCGCGTGGAGGCAGGCAAAATCATCGCCAACTGGGATCCGCATACGCATCCAATCATCACCGAACAGAGCGGCACGGTGGTCTTCCAGGAAATGGAAGAAGGCCTGTCGGTGAGCCACCAAACCGATGAGCTCACTGGACTCACCAATATCATCGTGCTTGAGGACTCGGAACGTCCCCAGGCAGGCAAAGAACTGCGTCCGGCGGTCAGCCTCGTTGACCATACCGGGACTGAAGTCTATTTGGCGGGCACAGAGATTCCGGCGCACTACTATCTCCCGGCCAACGCCATCTTGAATCTTGAAGACGGTGGCCATGTGGGTGTGGGCGACGTGATTGCCCGCATTCCGCAAGAGGGCTCCAAGACCAGAGATATCACCGGCGGTCTACCACGCGTTGCCGATCTCTTTGAAGCGCGTAGACCCAAGGATGCCGCGATTCTTGCCGAACAGACGGGTACCGTCAGCTTTGGTCGTGAGACCAAGAGCAAGTTGCGCCTGGTGATTACCCTCGATCAGCCCTTTGTGCAAGGATACGGCAATGCCGCCAAGGAAGTGACCGAGGTCGAAATGCTCATTCCCAAATGGCGGAGCATCTCGGTGTTTGAAGGTGAGCATGTGACTCGTGGCGATGTGGTCTCGGAAGGCCCCTACAATCCGCACGACATATTGCGGCTGCAGGGTGTCGAACCCCTCGCTCACTACATATTGAGCGAGATCCAGGAGGTGTACCGACTGCAAGGGGTGGACATCAACGACAAGCACATTGAAGTCATGGTCAGACAAATGTTGCGCAAATCAGAGATTGTCGATCCGGGAGATACGCCTTTCGTGCGTGGCGAGCAAGTCGACCTTGTGAACCTGCGTGCCGAGAACCGGCGGATCGTTGAGCACAACGAACAGCCGCCACTCGTAGATGGCGATCATGGAGAACTCAGTGAACATGCTGAACATCCCGGGGAGGGCGCCGAAGAGGACTCTATCTCTGAAGAGTCAAATTCAAGACAACTGAGGCCAGCGGAGTATCAACGCGTACTCCTCGGAATCACCAAGGCTTCCCTCGCGACCGAATCCTTCTTATCCGCGGCCTCCTTCCAAGAGACCACACGCGTGCTCACCGAAGCCGCGGTTACCGGCAAAGAAGACCATCTACGCGGCCTCAAGGAAAATGTCGTGGTGGGGCGTCTTATTCCGGCCGGTACTGGGCTCGCCTACCACATCAGGCGTCGCCAGCAGCGGGCTGAAGAAATTGATGTGGCGCGCGCACTCGAAGATTCCGGTATCAGCTCGGAGGAAGTTGACCGCTTGCTGGCCGAAGCCCTGAGCGGTGCCGAGTGATGAGCGCGATTGACCTAGGGCAACCGAAGCTCGTAGAATTCGCAGCCTTCGCGCCATCAGCTATGTATAACATACAGGTATGGTGCATCGGGTCCCGAGGATCCCCGTATCTCCCTTGAAGGGAGAGTGAACCACGAATCGAACAACAAACCGGAATCATTCGAAACAAATAAGTCATATGGCCACTGTAAGTCAATTGGTGCGCAAGCCGCGCAAGCGAAAGCCCGAGAAGAGCAAGGTTCCGGCACTCCAAGGTTGTCCGCAGAGGCGCGGTGTATGCACGCGGGTCTACGCCACCACGCCGAAGAAGCCCAATTCCGCCATGCGCAAGGTCTGTAGGGTGCGCCTGACCAATGGCTACGAGGTCACTTCATACATTGGCGGTGAAGGACATAACCTGCAGGAACACTCGGCCATATTGATTCGTGGCGGAAGGGTGAAGGATTTGCCCGGAGTTCGCTACCATACGGTGCGAGGAACTCTCGATGCCTCTGGGGTGGGAGACCGTCGCCAGGGCCGTTCCAAATATGGGGCGAAACGACCGAGATGACGCCTACCACATAATCACAATAAGTAAGGCCATGCTGGGCCATGCGCTCTCGATGAGTGCTCGCCGAATGCAAGGATACCCTGAAGCGGAGGAAAACCATGCCTAGAAGACGCGTCGCCCAAAAGCGCATCATCTTGCCGGACCCGAAATTTCACGACCACACGGTTGCCAAGTTCATCAATCACATCATGGTGAGCGGAAAGAAGTCGGTCGCTGAACGCATCGTCTACGGTGCATTCGACGTGATCTCGGAAAGACGCCCGGGTCAGGACGTGGTACAAATCTTTAAGGATGCCCTGGAAGCCGTTTCTCCGGTCGTGGAAGTTCGGTCGAGGCGTGTCGGCGGCGCCACCTACCAGGTACCACACGAAGTGCGCGAAAGCCGTCGTCAAGCACTGGCCATGCGCTGGCTTGTTGAGAGCGCCCGCCGCCGCAGTGAGAAATCCATGCCCGCACGCCTTGCCGGAGAGTTGCTTGATGCCTCTGAAGAGCGTGGAGATGCTTTCAAACGCAAGGAAGACACGCATCGAATGGCCGAGGCCAACCGGGCTTTCTCGCACTATCGCTTTTGAAGCAAAGGTTCCGGTAAGGGACTGCTTCCATTCTTCGTTACTCGCAGCGGACAGGACACGCCATGCCTCGCACAACACCAATTGATCGATACAGAAACATAGGCATAGTTGCTCATGTGGATGCTGGAAAAACCACCACCACCGAGCGAGTGCTGTTCTACACGGGCCTTACACACAAAATCGGCGAAGTGCACGAGGGAAGCGCCGTGATGGACTGGATGGAGCAGGAACAGGAGCGAGGCATCACCATCACCTCGGCCGCGACCACTTGTTTCTGGGCCGGAATGGGCGAATCGCGTCCGCAGCACAGGATCAACATCATCGACACACCCGGGCACGTCGACTTCACGATCGAGGTGGAGCGGAGTCTCAGGGTCCTTGATGGGGCGGTTGTGGTGTTTTGCGGTGTGGCCGGAGTCGAACCACAATCAGAAACCGTGTGGCGTCAGGCGAATCGCTACGAAGTGCCGCGGATGGTGTTTGTCAACAAACTCGACCGCGCCGGCGGAAATTTCCTGCGCGTCGTCGAGCAGATCAAGAGCCGCCTCGGATCGATTCCCGTCGTACTACAACTCCCCATCGGCAGCGAAGAGGCCTTCAAGGGGGTGGTGGATCTGGTCGAGATGAAAGCCCTCTACTGGTCCGAGTCGGACAAGGGCGCTGCCTGCGACATTCAAGAGATTCCCGAGGACATGCAAGAAGATGCCGAGCACTATCGCGAGCTCTTAATGGAAGCGGCGGCCGACGCGAATGATAGGTTGACGGAAGCCTACCTGGAAGAAGGCGAACTCTCGAACGAGGACATTCGCAAGGGCATCCGGCAACTCACCGTTGAAAACAGGATCGTGCCAGCCCTGTGTGGATCGGCCTTCAAATTCAAAGGTGTACAAGCCGTCCTCGATGCGGTCATTGACTACCTGCCGGCACCCAACGAAGTCAAAGCGATTGAAGGCACGCTTGAGGACGGGATGAGCAGAAGCGAACGCCATGCGGACGACAAGGAACCCTTCGCCGCGCTTGCATTCAAGG
>CAZNYE010000426.1:0-15472 GCA_964577185.1 uncultured Pseudomonadales bacterium
GCGGAGCATTGCTCACCGGCAAGCTTCCGATTCACTCAGGTCTCTACGGCCGCCGGGTCGGCGTACTCTTTCCCGGACAGCCGGGCGGCATCCCAAACGAAGCAACCACCCTAGCCGAAATCCTACGTGAACTCGGCTACGCGACAGGGATTTTCGGCAAATGGCACCTCGGTGACAGGCCTGAGGACTATCCGACAAGGCACGGCTTCGACTCCTGGTACGGCATTCCCTACTCCAATGACATGGACTGGTCCACAGACATGGGCGTGGAAGCCTACTTCACACCAAAGCCAGAATACTGGAATGTCCCTTTGATCAGAAGCCGAGCCGCCGACAGCGGCTACTCGGACCACCTACTTGAGCGCCCCACGGAACAAGCTTCCCTGACCAAGCGCTACACTGAACAGGCTCTGGAGTTTATCGAGACATACTCGCATCGTCCCTTCTTGCTCTATCTGCCATACACCATGCCGCACACGCCCCTGTTTGCCAGTGAGGCCTTTTCAGGAATGAGTCTCGCGGGACGTTACGGCGACGTGGTGGAAGAGATTGATTGGAGTGTCGGTGAGATTCGCCGTGGCCTTGAGCGGGTGGGCGTGGCGCATAATAGTCTCATCGTCTTTTCCAGCGACAATGGCCCCTGGCTCTCGATGCGCAACGACCGCGGCTCCGCGGGTCCCTTACGAAATGGTAAGGGAACGACTTTCGAAGGCGGCGTGCGCGTGCCAGCAATATTCTGGTGGCCCGGAACCATTGCACCAGATGTTGTGCGCGGCATAGGCGCGACACTGGACATTCTTCCAACCTTTGTTGCCTTGGCTGGTGGCGATCCACCAGATGAGGCTGATGGCTTCGATCTTTCACCCACTCTCATGGAAGATGCACCGGTCGCTCGCGAGGTTCTGCCCTATTACCGTAGCGGAGAACTCTATGCGCTGCGCAAAGGCCCTTACAAAGTCCATTTGATCACTGAAGGTGCCTTTGGATTCGGGCCTGACCGACAAGAACACCAAGTGCCGATTCTCCACCATCTCGGTGAAGACCCGGGAGAAACCCATGACCTTGCCGAGGAACGCCCTGAAATACTGGACGATATGCTGGTGGCCTTGGCAGAGCATAGGGTGTCCGTGAACGCTGTCCCTTCCCTGTTCGATCAAGGCAACACTCCGTTTGGGGATTAATGGAAGGGCTAGTTTCCTCGCTCAATGCCCTTTGCCAGACGATGTGAGCATACCTTGCGCTCTTGGGTCCTGCCCCGGACTACTTCTGGCTTGGCACTTCCCGCAATATTTCTTCAATGATCTGTAGAGCCTCTAAATTAGACTTCAGACGCTGAACGAGGGTGCGGAAAACTATCTCAAGAACCAGAGACTCAGAATGCACCGATTGACGGTCCCGCGACTGTTGAAGATCCTCACGAAGGGCAATTAGCGACCCCTCTATCGATTGAACCCTCAAGGCTGAGCCCTTGTCATTCTCTTCCAACGAATTCAGCAAAGTTCTGACTTTGATAATGCGGGCAATTGCCTCGGAGCAGACACCCAGGGCCAATTCTTGGTCGATAAACTCAGATGAGGCTAGCTGCCGCATCTCATTGATTTGTTCAATTTCGCTTGTTAGTTTCTTCCTCTTGTTTCGTTCCAGCGATGCCTTTCGGCAATGCGCGCTCAACCGATTGAAGTACACACTCAACTTGCTCTCTAAATTCTGCAGATGGGGACTTGGCTCGAAATAGTCTCTGCGTGCATTGGGGAGGATTCTCCTGTCCAGGATATGGACTTCGCCAATACACCAGCGATTGAAACGCTCCTCATCAAAGAGTGAGTCCAGCGAACTCTCGTCACCGACTTGCAGGTTTCCCACCCGCGCCCGTTCGCCTCGTATTCCCTCAGTCTTATGAATTGCGCCCAAATATGAAGAATGAGCGATCCAACACAGTGCTGCAGTCTCGTCACCATCGATGCTGGGGAAGCCAAAAAGCTCGACACGGCTGCATACGTCTGCACGTGATTCCGATAAATTGAATGAATCCGCGACTCTTCGTTTGACGCAATTCGATTCATGATCAAGGTGAATTTGAAGTTCACAAAGAGATTCTTTCGCGCCGAGCGCACTTGTGATGTTACTTGCAAAGGAGAACGCTTGCCCAAACGGCACCGGGCAAACTTCAGACACGTAACGCCGAATCTTCTCCCGATTCAGTAGCTGCGGCGCGGCGTGACGTGCGACACCAGAGACCTCGACTTCGAAAAACGTCCGAGGATAGCCTTCTGCCTTGATGGCACCGCATGTGACGCTTTGTCTTATGGCATCGGCTGCGAACTCACCTTGAGCCATCTCCTGTCTTAGGCGCGCGCCATTCCAAGTCACATGAAATGCGCATTCGCTGCCTTCGGCTCTGGTTACGAACTTCACACGGTCTGCGAATGCAAGTCCGCCAAGCCGACCAATTCCCCGAAAACCCCTGTCTTTCTGGGGAGCCTTCTGGCTACGTGCGACCGGTAGTAGCGCCCTTACAGCTTCGTCTGCATTCAAGCCAGGTCCATAGTCCCTAATGATAAGGCACAAATTTGCCGGGTCAGTGCAAATGTCAACCCTGCCGTGCATGTTGCCAACAGAAGCGTACGCGTCGGCTGAGTTTTGAATGTACTCCCTAATGGAAGCTAACGGCGTGTCGTACATCCCCGACGTAATCAAACCGAGAATATCGCCACCAACCTCGGTGTTTTCGGTTGGGTCAGAAATAGAACGAATGCTCGCCACGGAGATCTTCTATCAGACCACCTGATGAACTCGCAACTTGGGGAAACGTCCAACATCGTCGTTGTGACCTTCGTACAGGCCTGCGTCTTCCACTAGCTCATCTTCTGGAAGAACAGGATCAGGGTTGGGCTCGGGAAACAACGTGAGGGTATCTGAATTCGGCTTATGTTTAGTGTCCAGCAGGTGGAATCGGAGGACCTTTGCCACTGAGCGGTCATAGCACCGGTCGTTCAATACGTGCTTATAGTGATTTTCCCTTGTGAGTCCACTCTCAATCGGCAGCGAGAGGAGAGAAACAAGCTCCGCTTGCTGGCTCGCCGAAAGCCTCCCTCGCTCTCGTTCATATTCTTCGCGAATCCCTTGCCCGTCGCCCGATTCAAAGTGCTCTCGATGAAATATAAACGCATGAGGCAGACTCAGGAGTCTCTCAAACTCCACCTTGTCATCTCCATAAGCTCGTGTGAAAAACCCTGGGTTGCCGCTAACCACACCATGAGTAGCTTGAAGCATTATCTGGAATGACCTAAGAAAGTAAGCGTTCCAGTGCCTTCCAACATGCGAACGGTCCTTCAATGTAACGGGTTGATATCGCATAGGAAATGACCAGATTCGAATCCCCAGCTCCACGTTAAGTGCGACGTTGAGCTTCATACGCTCGAAAAGGTCGGCAGGCGTATCCATGAAGTTGTATAGCATGTAATTGGAAAGCGACTTCAATCTGTTGTCCGCCGCCATACGAATAGCTACCTCGTATACCTTACGCAACCCCAAATGATCGAAGGCAATACGCAAGGGACTAACGCAGATTGTCGACATCTCTTTAAGGTACATTTCTGACTTGGCGAGAATTCTCGCATCAACACCTTGATTAAAATCCACCCTTCTTGCTTTGGGAAGCTCTCCCTCTCTACTTATTTTGGCCCCCGGCGTGAATCCAAGATCCCTAATTTCTGCGATGACCTCACGAAACCTGCTTGATGCAGTGATGTTGTTGTCCATCAACACCAAGTCTTTCTTCTCTCCGTGTACGCTTCGAACGCCGTTCACGAGCTTAGAAAGCGGCGGCATCTCGCGCTGTGCGCCTTCAAGCTTGGGCACACCGCAAAATGAACATTTGCGCACACAGCCGCGCGATGCGTACCCGAAGTATGCATCTCGAACGGGATACTTATATTCAATCTGGTCCAGAATGCCGTAGTCAGGCACCCGTTCTTCAATGGGCTCCCCTTCAAGGTCGCCCGCACCGAAGTCAAAGTTATCTAGCGAGAGACCCAAAGATAGAGCTGGTGGACCATCCAACAGCCCCTTGATGAACCGGACGCCAGCCCAACGAGGCTCACCAACGTAGTCGTCGTACATTAGGGAGGCGGAGATCCCGCCCACAAAGACTCGGTCGGGACGATTTCCGACAGCCTGAATAGCGTAGTCAATGGCCTTGGCTGTTCGACTCCACTCGAAGCTGAATAGCGTTGAACGTCCCATCACCCACTTGTTCCAAGTGTTTTATGAACGCGGCGAGTTGCCCACGGCTTCTGCCACTGTCAATATCATGTGGTGTTTTTGCTTCTCCAAGAATCAAGACACCCTCACTCACTGAACGAGCATAGATGTCCGGCTGGTATTCGTTCACTCGAGGCGGAACTTCATCGCCCGGCAAATTCTGAAAGTCCGTGACAATTCTGATGCCCGCGAAACGCTTTTCAACCTCCCTCGCCAAGCTCGCCACGAGTTCTCTATGAAGCTCACTCTGAGACAATTGACAACAGTTCCACTATGCGTTCATTGAGGTCTTGTAATGCGCGAACATTCTCCGACGGCTGACCAGCGCCGTCGTCTTTCATACCCATGATTTCGGAATATTTGAGATCGGAAATTTTTTGACTTAGAGATGCCGCCAATTGGCTCAGATTCGCCGATTCTATTGACTGACTTCCCTTCGGCTTGGTCTTTTCCTTAAGCAGTAAAGTTAACCCCCGCTTCGTGTGGATCTCGCGTTGCAGTTTGTTGCGGAGGAAATTGAGATCGTCATTATGTACCTTTTCAACATCTCACCCGTGTCTGAATGTGCCGAGATGCTCGAATGGCGGTGTCGCTTTGGTCGAAGGCTCATTTGAGGCATCCTGCCCCCGCTTGCTTGCTTCGCTGACGGCCTAGGGTTGCCATCCGGCAGCCCCACTCGGTCCTCGCGACGCATGCCTTGCGTCGGGCTACGCCAGACCAGTCCTCGACCGAAGCGGTTCAATCGATCGGTGCGCATCCTAGTGCTTACATGTCCATGCTCCAATTCAAACTCACAGAGCCAACCCGCTTTTGACAAACGATAGCCCATCGGCATATTGTTTCTGGTTCGCCGCAAATTAGTTCGCTACACGCCTTGAAACACATATCCGTCCGCGGCGCGCGTACCCACAACCTGCAGAACATCAACCTTGACCTGCCACGAGATCAGCTGATTGTCATCACCGGGCTCTCGGGGTCAGGCAAGTCCTCGCTGGCATTCGACACCCTTTACGCCGAGGGACAGCGTCGCTACGTCGAATCGCTCTCCGCCTACGCGCGGCAGTTCCTTTCGGTCATGGACAAACCGGATGTGGATCACATCGAAGGACTCTCACCCGCCATCTCCATAGAGCAGAAGTCCACCTCCCATAACCCCAGATCAACGGTCGGCACCGTGACCGAGATTTACGATTACCTGCGCCTGCTCTATGCGCGTGTGGGGCAGCCGCGCTGCCCCGAACACAAGGTGGTTCTAAAGGCACAAACCGTCACACAAATGGTCGATGCCACGCTCGCCTTGCCCAAGAGCGAAGCCATCATGGTGCTGGCACCTGTCGTCAACGAGCGAAAAGGCGAGCACCTGCATCTATTCCAAGAGCTACTGAGCCGGGGCTTCATACGCGCGCGCATCAACGGCATCGTTGTGGACCTCTCTGATGCCCCCTCCCTTGATAAGAACAAGAAACACAGTATCGACGTGGTTGTGGACCGTTTGCGCGTCAACAAGTCCGCGGCGCAGCGCCTCGCCGAATCCTTCGAGACCGCCATGGAATTGTCGGGAGGCACCGCGCGTGTTGCTTTCATGGATCAAAGCACCGACCGGGAAGAGATGCTCATGTCGAGCCTTTACGCCTGTCCGCATTGCGGCTTCAGCCTACCGGAACTTGAACCCAGACTCTTTTCTTTCAACAACCCGGCAGGTGCCTGTCCCGACTGCGACGGCCTCGGCATGCGTCAATTCGTCGATCCCGAGCTGATCATCACTGATCCATCACTGTCGATTGATGAAGGCGTGGTACGGGGATGGGACAAGCGCAACAAGTGGTACTACCACCTGCTGAAATCCGTGTGCAAACACTATGTGATCGACATGGAAACGCCGTGGGAGCGGCTTCCAGAAAAACACAGGGAAGCCATATTGTTCGGCAAGCCGCGAGAACGTATCACCTTTGACTATGTGACAGAACAAGGCACGCGTTTTCGGCGCAGGCGCACTTTCCTTGGGGTGGTCGGACTGCTTGAGCGCCGTTACCGGGATACCGAATCCGAGGCCGTCAGAGAATCGCTCAAGAGCTACTTCTCAACGAAGGCCTGTCCGAGTTGCTCCGGAACCCGGCTCAACCAATCAGCACGCAACGTGGTCATCGAGAACAAGAGCCTGTCGGATATTACTTCAGAATCGGTGGAGACCGCGCTTGATCTGCTAGAGCGACTGAAACTCAAAGGTGCGCGCGGCGAAATCTCCGAACGCATACTCAAAGAAATCAGGGAGCGACTGAGGTTTCTCGTCAATGTTGGCCTCAACTACCTCACGCTTGATCGCAGCGCGGAGAGTCTTTCAGGCGGTGAAGCCCAGCGCATTCGTCTAGCGAGCCAGATTGGAGCCGGCCTCGTGGGGGTCATGTACATACTTGATGAACCCTCCATCGGCCTACACCAGCGAGACAATCAACGCTTGCTCTCTACGCTCACCCGCCTGAGGGACCTCGGCAATACAGTGCTGGTTGTGGAGCATGACGAAGAAGCCATTCGCTCGGCGGACCATGTGGTGGACATGGGGCCGGGAGCGGGTGTGCACGGCGGACGAGTGGTGGTGTGTGGCCAGCCGCATGACATCATTGCCTGCCGGGATTCCATTACCGGGGACTACCTCGCCGGCAGGCGCCACATCAAGGTTCCCAACATGCGCGTGAAGGCCGCTAAGGGAAAGGAAATCAGAATCCTCGGCGCTCGCGGCAACAACCTCAAAGCCATCACCGTGTCCATACCTCTCGGACTCATGACCTGTGTCACCGGCGTTTCAGGATCCGGAAAATCAACCCTGGTGAATCAAACCCTCGGACCGGCACTGGCCCGTTCGCTTGGGAACAAGACAATACCTCCACCGGCACCATTTGATGCCGTGGAGGGCCTAGATGCGCTCGATAAGTTCATTGAGGTCAACCAGAGTCCGATAGGCAGAACGCCGAGGTCCAACCCCGCCACCTACACCAACCTCTTCACGCCCATTCGCGAACTCTTCGCACAAACGAGAGAGGCACGCTCAAGGGGCTACAAGCCGGGGCGGTTTAGCTTCAATGTGCGCGGCGGACGCTGTGAAGCGTGCCAGGGCGACGGGCTCATCAAGGTCGAAATGCACTTCCTGCCGGATCTCTACGTCAAATGCGAAGCCTGCAACGGCAAGAGATACAACCGCGAAACCTTAAGCGTCACCTACAAGGGTAAGAATATTCACGAAGTCTTGGAGATGACAGTCGAGGAAGCCCTTGCGTTCTTTTCTGCGCTGCCGGCCATCGCGCGTCGCCTTCAGACGCTAATGGATGTCGGACTCTCATACATTCACCTCGGTCAGAGCGCAACCACCCTCTCCGGAGGTGAAGCGCAGCGCATCAAGCTCTCGCGGGAACTTTCGAAGCGGGGAACGGGCAATTGTCTCTATGTACTCGATGAACCCACCACAGGACTGCATTTCGAGGATATTTCGGCCCTGCTGCGCGTATTGCACAGGCTGCGCGACCAAGGCAACACCGTGGTGGTGATCGAACACAATCTCGATGTCATCAAGACCGCGGATTGGATCATCGATCTGGGGCCCGAAGGAGGGTCGGGAGGTGGAAGACTGATCGCCGAAGGCCCGCCCGAAGCCATCGCATCGGTCAAGTCGTCACATACCGGTCGTTACCTGGCCGAACTGTTGAATATGCCCAAGTCAAGGCCGACTGGCGAGGTGAGCTACCAAGCAGGTTTCCCGCAGGAGCTGGAAGCCACTTGAAGACTCGCACATCTCAGGGTGTATACCAGATGGGTGAGGTATAGGCTCTCTCCTGAATGCTCGCAGGCACGCCTGCGGGCAGTTCCGTCCCATAAAAGGCCGCATCGTAAGTGGTCCAGCGCGGGGTGGGAATTTCCAGTACCCGGAAGCCAGCACCAGTGCTAAAACCATAAGCAACAGCGGCATGCAACCCGCTCCCGGATTCCATCCGTCTCGTCGATCACTCCTGCCCGCACATCGCCGGAGCGTGGTTGGACACCTAGAAGTTGAACCTCGCTTTCAAGCCTAGGTAACGCTGTGAATTGCGAGGCAGCATATGCAGGACCGCCGTATCCCTGAACAACAGACTTGCGTCAATTAAGTCACCGGCATACACCTCGTCGAACAGGTTGTTGGCAAAGGCGGTGACCTGGTAGCGCTCATCCTTGTCACGGATACCGAGCCGCAGGTTGGCGATACCAAAGCCATCCTGTATAAGCAACGGATTCTGATCAACCTCGAAGCGCGTCTCGTCCTGCCAGACATAGGCGAAGTTGGCGAAAAAGTCGAAAGGCATGTTATTCAAGGGTTGATCGTAATTCAGCGCCACCGTGTACTTCCATTCGGGCGTATTGGGCAGGGTGCCGCCATCAATATCCTGAGCACGCTCTTGACTTGCCAGAGGCGCATTTGGATTGACGACGTAGCAGTCCTCACCAAAGGTATCGCTTTGGGGCTGGCTCGCGTAGCAGGGAGCACCAACAAAATCATTCACTTCGGCATCGATGTAGGCGGCATTCAGGTTCAGTGTCAGTGTTTCTGATAGCAGGGCACTGGTCTCCAACTCGATACCCTGGGTTTCCAATTCACCAGCATTGACCAATGCGAATATAGGCTCACCGCTGGCACCGATTGACGACGAACGTACCTGATAGTTCTCGTAGGTGGTTGCAAACGCCGTGACATTCAACTGCAAGCGGCTATGCCACAGGGTGCTCTTGATGCCGAGTTCATAGGCATTGGAATCTTCCGGTTCCACAGGATTCGCGGCACCGAATGCATCGAAGTCGGCATCGAGATCAAAAGCCTGGCCTTTGTAGCCTCGGGTGAAGCTCACGAAGCCCATGGTGTCATCTGTGAGGAAGTGGCTGAGAGAGACCTTGCCCACTATGCCGGAGTCGCTATCGCCACCAGCAACTGTTGTCGGCATGGGCGACAGGAAATTGGTCACTTCGCCGGTAATATCCTCCTGAAACCAACGCAGCCCAAAGCTGGCCGTGGTTCGATCAGTGAAATGCCGGTTCAACTGGCCAAACAGCGCCATCTGTTCGATGCCGGCGCCAGATACGAAGTTCTGCGGAGCCAGGGGCAGATCTCTGAAGGAGCTCGCATCGATCTGGGTATCGGAGTAATACAGGCCGACCAGATAATCGAAATTGTCGTACAGGGGCGAGACCAGCCTAAACTCTTGCGACATGAATTCAATTTCGCGGGAGGTCTCCCCTTTATAGCCGCCGCTCGCGCTTGGGTCGGACAGGAAGGCCAATGCTCGGTAAGCACCAAGGACTGGCGGTGGCGTGCCTGGCGGCAAGCGCTGCAGCGTGGCGCGGGCAAAGCCGATGATGTCGAGGTCGGATTGATCGGCCTCCGATTCAGAGACAAAATCCCACGTGTCATACGCGCTTATGGATAGCAGAGAGAATTCCCCAATATCAAAACTGAGACGAAGACTTACACCCTCTGATTCCGTTTTGGCATCATTGCTGATGTCGTTTCGCGCCGCGGTATTGTCATCCGACGGTGTAATGCCGGTTGCAAAGGGAAGACGCACCAAACCGCCAAACAATGCAGCGTTCGCGCCCACTTCACGGAAGGTTCGTATGCAACACGCATTATCTTCTTCACCTACAAGCGCAATGAGGGTCGCGCTCACTGTGTCCGAGATATCCCACCTGAGTTTGCCACGAAATCCATAGCTGTCCGATGCATTGGTATTGCTGCCCGTAGAGAGGTTCCTGCCCCAGCCTTCATTATCGTTCCAGTAGCCGGAAACACGGTATGCCAGCGTATGTGAAATTGGGCCGGAGAGAGCGGCTAACACCCGTTCTTCACTCTCATCGGTATAAGAGAATTCGATACTGCCTTCGAACTCTTCCGCGGGGTCCTTGGTGGTCACGCTGATGGCCCCGGCGGACGAAGCCTTGCCAAACAATGTGCTCTGTGGCCCTCGCAACACTTCAATGCGCTCAATATCCACGAGATTGGCAAGGCTTTGTCCCTGCTGGATCATGGCAACATCATCCACCACCATGGCAACCGCCTGCTCGACGCCAATGGAGAATGAATTGGTGCCGATGCCACGGATACTGAAACTACTGGCGGTTTTCTTATTTCCCTCAGTGATGGTCAAGGACGGAGAAACGCGCACCACATCACTGCTTGATTGAATGCCCGCCTGCTCAATGGAACCGGCACCGATGGCCGACACCGACACCGGGATATCCTGGACGTTTTCAGCCCGTTTCTGGGCAGTCACGATAACTTCTTCTATCTGTAGCGGCTGCTGGGCAACGGCTTGTTGTGTGGCAAAAGCTATGCTCGCTATTGCGAGAGCGAAAAAGACTGCTAGATGAAGCGATTGCATACTTCGCATACATGGACCTCCCAGACGTTATTGCGACATCATCCTACCACAGGAGTTGGAAGCTACTTGAACGCTCAAGCGCTAGCGGGCTTCTTTCTCTTTATCCTCACTCGCAGCCGCATCTTCAGAGGCGTCGGAAGCCTGCTCCTCGTCTGCGGCATCCTCCTGTTCGACTGAGGCCTGTTGTTGTTCTTCTTCTTGCCCTGGGGGCACTTCTTCGATATCGGCAACCAGCCTTGTTGGCTGCGCCACGGCCTCACCCGGCCCAACTTCGGCATCGGCCTCGTTGAGGGCACCAGTATCACGCGAATACTCTCGGTCGACCAACTCTATCAAAGCCATTGGAGCACTGTCACCACTTCGGAAGCCCATTTTGAGCACTCGCGAATAGCCTCCCGGGCGATTTCTGAAACGAGGCCCAAGTTCACTAAACAGCTTGCCGACAGCCGCCTTATTTCTCAGGCGGTTAAACGCAATACGCCTGTTGGCAAGGGTGTCCTTCTTCGCGAGCGTAATCAGGGGCTCGGCAGCGCGCCGCAACTCCTTGGCCTTCGGCAGCGTGGTCTGAATCATCTCGTGCTCAATGAGAGAGATGGATAGATTGCGCATGAGCGCTCTACGATGCGCGCTGGTTCGGTTGAGGTGTCTTCCACTCTTGCGGTGTCGCATGGCACCTATTTCCTCGATTGCCTGTTTCTGGGATTGCAGGATTGCTTGATTCTAGGTCACTTGCTTACCGGAGATTCCCAGCCAATCAACTCGGTACCGAGTTTCAGACCTCGACTCTCAAGTTGTGACTGGATCTCATCAAGAGACTTCCTGCCAAGATTTGGGGTCTTCAGAAGCTCATGTTCAGTCTTCTGAATAAGGTCGCCGATGTAGCGAATATGTTCCGCCTTCAAACAATTGGCGGAACGCACTGTGAGCTCCAGATCGTCAACCGGTCGGGACAAGATCGGAGCGAAGCTCTGCGATGTGGTCGTGGTTCCCGCAAGTTTTGCGACTTCATTTTCAAGATTCACGAAGATCGAGAGCTGGTCTCGCAAGGTGGATGCAGCGAGGCCCACCGCATCTTCTGGATCTATGGCGCCGTTGGTTTCGATATCCAAGATGAGTTTATCGAGGTCGGTGCGCTGCTCCACGCGCGTGCTCTCCACCGTATAGGCGACCCGCTTCATAGGGCTGTAACTCGCATCGAGGCGCAGAAATCCGATGGGGTTGGATTCCCGCACTTCCTGACTCTCCGCCTCCTCACGATCATCCGCGGGCACGTACCCGCGCCCTCTGGTCACGCGCGCTTCAATGCGAATCTTGCCATTCTTGTTGAGAGTGCAAATGTGATGATCTGGATTGGCGATTTCGACCTGTTGCGTGAGCTTAAAGTCGTTTGCGGTGATCTCGGCCGGACCCTTCGCTTCGAGCGTGATGATCTCTTCCTCCGCACCGAACATCTTGATTGCGATGCCCTTGAGGTTTAAGAGAATGTCGATCACATCCTCACGAACGTCGGGGATGGCGCTGTATTCATGCTGAACATTGTCAATCACCACTTCGGTGATCGCTGCTCCCGGAATCGATGACAGAAGCACTCTGCGCAGCGCATTGCCAAGCGTATGACCAAATCCACGCTCAAGGGGTTCGAGCGTGATTCGCGCGTTCGTGGTGCCCTGCTCTTGGACGGTGACGGCCGGCCGCAGAAACTCTTCATATGTTGTTGCCATTAGGATGCCTCCTGTGTTCGCGGAGAATCATCCGCGATTGGCTGTGGCTGTCTGAGTAAAGATAGTGGATATGGAACCGTTTACTTCGAGTAGAGTTCGACGATGAGGTTCTCATTGATCTCCTTGGGAAGTTCCGAGCGATCTGGATGTCGTTGATAGACCCCCTTCAAGGCATCGAGATCCACATCAATCCAATCCGCGGGCGCGCGCCCGCTCGCAAGCTCCAAGGCGGACTGAATCCGCAATTGCTTCTTCGCTGCGGGCGCAACTTCAATCTCATCCTTGGGGGATACGAGGAAGGACGGAATATTGACCAACTGGCCATTGACCTGAATACCCTTGTGGGACACCAACTGCCGTGCTTCCGCTCGCGTCGACCCAAAGCCCATGCGATAGGTGACGTTATCTAGACGGCTTTCAAGAAACAACAGAAGATTTTCACCTGTTGCCCCTTTTCGACGTTCGGCGCGCTTGTAATAGTTGCGGAATTGTCGTTCGAGGACACCATATAGGCGGCGAACTTTCTGCTTTTCACGGAGCTGTATCGCATAATCGGACTGCCTGCCACGCCGCAAACCATGCATCCCCGGCGGACGGTCGGCGCGACCGGTGGGCCCCCGATCAATGCCCTTGGCATCACACTTGGATTGGTGGGAGCGGATTCCACTCTTCAAATAAAGGTCTGTACCCTCGCGGCGCGAGAGTTTGCACTTGGGTCCTAAATAGCGAGCCATCTCGGTTTTCTCGGTGTGATTAGTCTATTGCTTCTGCCAATATTGATTTGATAGGCACTCATCTGAGTTATATTCATCGGACTTGTATTCATCGGACGTATATTCATCGGATTCATCGGATTCATCGGATTCATCGGACTTATGGCCGCCTACGCTTGGGTGGTCGACAGCCGTTATGGGGAATCGGCGTCACGTCAGTGATGTTGGTTATGCGCAATCCACCCGCATTGAGCGCGCGAACCGCCGACTCTCGCCCTGGTCCAGGCCCTTTTACAAAGACGCTAACGCTTTCAAGACCAAAGTCAGAAACCCTCTGAAGAACTTGTTCGGCGGCCACCTGTGCAGCAAAGGGAGTACTCTTGCGCGAACCCTTGAATCCCGCCGAGCCTGCAGTCCCCCAGGCCAACACGTTTCCCTGGCGGTCGGTGATGGTAATGATGGTGTTGTTAAAAGACGCATGCACATGTGCAAGGCCATCGCTCACGATGCGCTTTGTCTTCTTCCTAGGTGTACGTGCCATTTGGTTTTCTCGATTGAATCAGTTTCGTGACCACTCGCGCTCGCCCCTAGCGCACCGGACGCCTACGTCCCTTGCGGGTACGCGCGTTGGTGCTCGTGCGCTGACCTCGAACAGGCAATCCGCGTCGGTGCCGAATACCGCGAAAACTACCGAGGTCCATAAGCCGCTTGATATTCATGTTGACCTCACGGCGCAAGTCCCCCTCAATGCTGTACTTGTCGACTTCCGCGCGTAGCATGTCGAGCTGCTCTTCGCTTAAGCTTCCGAGCTTGGTATCGGATGCCACCCCCGTGACCGAACAGATGTCACGAGCTCGACTTAAGCCGATTCCATACAAGTGGGTGAGTGAAATCACCACGTGCTTGTTGTCTGGTAGGTTGATTCCTGCAATGCGCGCCATGTCTGTTGGTCCTTACCCCTGTTCCCTAACCCTGCCGCTGCTTGTGACGAGGCTCGGTCTTACAAATCACCCGCACAACACCCGCTCTGCGAACGATTTTGCAGTCGCGGCAGATTTTCTTGACTGATGCTCTTACTTTCATTTCAGATCCCCATTTGTTTGGATATTCACCAAGATCTCTTCATCCATATCACTGTCTGCGCAGACGCGACCTACCATAGTTCTTCAAGTTGGCCTGCTCCATGAGCTTGGCATACTGTCCAGACATCAAGTGCGCTTGCACTTGCGCCATAAAGTCCATCGCGACCACGACCACAATGAGCAATGCCGTACCGCCAAGCTGGAAAGGCACGTTAAAGAACACGATCATGAATTCTGGCAGCAGACATACAAGCGTTACATAGAGCGCACCAAAGGTAGTCAGCCTGGTAATGACATCGTCTATGTAATTTGCCGTCTGAGCGCCAGGCCGAATACCCGGCACAAACGCGCCCTGGCGTTTCAAATTATCCGCGACATCCTTGGGATCAAAGACGATCGCGGTATAAAAGAAACTAAAGAATATGATACCGGCAGCGAACATGAGTATGTACGCGGGTTGACCAGGGGAGAGTACCAGGGCAATTTGCTGCAACCATTCGAATCCTGGTGACTGCCCGAACCAAGTGGCAATCGACGCCGGCGCAAGCAATAGACTCGATGCAAAAATCGCCGGGATGACGCCAGCCATATTGACCTTCAAGGGCAAGTGGCTGGTCTGGCCCTGCACCATCCGTCGCCCCTGCTGACGACGCGCGAAGTTCACCGTAATGCGTCTTTGACCTCGCTCAATGAACACGACAAAGCCGACAACGACTACGGCGAACATGCCTATGGCAAGCAGCGCGATGATATTGATATCCCCCTGGCGGGAGGCTTCGAAACTCTGTCCGAGCACCGACGGAAACCCGGAAACAATTCCTGAGAAGATCAACAACGATATACCGTTGCCCACGCCCCGCTCGGTGATCTGTTCACCGAGCCACATCATGAACATGGCACCCGTGACGAGCGTCAAGGTCGAGACAAAGAAAAATCCGAATCCGGAGAAATAACTCAGTCCCTGACTGGCGAGCGTCACCGAGAGCGCGGAGCCCTGAATCAAGGACAACAACACTGTTCCATAGCGGGTGTACTGAGATATTTTCCTTCGCCCAGCCTCCCCTTCCTTGCGCAACTGTTGCAGCCGAGGATCCATCATTGACAGCAGGTTCATGATGATGCTGGAAGTAATGTAGGGCACCACACCAAGTGCCAATATGCTCATGCGCTCAAGCGCACCGCCTGAGAACATGTTGAAGAGGTCGAGAATGCCTCCCTGCTGCGCATCGAATAGTTGTTGAAGGCGCACAGGATCGATCCCGGGCACGGGAATATGCGTCCCTATGCGGTACACCAGC
>CAZNYE010000427.1:0-3885 GCA_964577185.1 uncultured Pseudomonadales bacterium
CGAACTCAAGATAGGCTTCACGCTCGCCTCTGGTAACGCGAATAGCCTTGCTAAATCCAAATTCGTCCCCAGCCATCAGACGCTCCACAGATTCAGCCTTTACTCGGTGATCGACGATACCACTGCAGCATAGCCATCCAGCAGAGGCTCCACCACATCCCTCCCTGCTGACGGCAAGCCAAACAGAATTCTATAAGGAAATCTGTGGTCATATGAAGGAATCGAGGCGCTAGAGCCGAGGCAGTGCCTCGCTAGTGTATTCGCCCCGGACATGGAATGCACAGCAGAATTCGTTCACGGAGAAACTCTCATCAGGGCCACGAACTTAAGTGCGAGATGTCTCTTGCCCTCGCCGTTTCGGCGGTCTCTTGGTTACATTCGCGCCACACCATCCGGTGGAACGAACTCGCGACCCTCGCAACCCTATGCCCTCGCAACAGCCTTCGCAACCCTAATGAGAATTGCGGCCGTTCATGACAAACTGCTGGTTTCTCCTTTGAGACATAGAAATCATGAAAATTGGAGCGTGGCAGGTCGAGCAGCCAGGTGGACCGGAGGCCCTTCAGTGGATAAAGCGCGGTCTGGTGCCGAAAGGCACAGATGTATTGGTTCGTCACACGGCGATCGGCGTCAATTTTATCGACACCTACTTTCGCAAAGGCCTCTATCCCGCGCCCTTGCCGACGGGCATTGGCGCCGAGGGAGCGGGCATTGTTGAAGCTTGCGGTGATGGCGTTCGTGATCTCAAGGTCGGAGACCGGGTGGGCTATTGCCTTGGGATGCCAGGAAGCTACTCCGAGGCAAGGCTCATAGACGAATCGAGCCTGGTATCACTACCCCAACACATCAGCGACGAAGTGTCTGCTGCGATGCTGCTTAAGGGACTCACTGTCGCCTACCTCATATTCAAGACCTTTGCGCTCAATGCCTCTCACACCCTGCTCTTTCATGCTGCCGCCGGCGGCGTGGGACTCATTTTCTGTCAATGGGCCAAGTCGCTCGGCGCGCGCGTTGTCGGCACGGCAGGATCCGAGGAAAAGGCGGCGCTCGCACGCGAAAACGGCTGCGACGAGGTCATTCTCTACCGACAAGAGGATGTCGCGAAGAGGGTTCGAGAATTCACCGACGGAAAGGGAGTCGATGTTGCCTACGATGCCGTTGGATTGACCACCTATCAGGGAACTCTTGACAGCCTCGCACCGCGAGGCATGTTTGTTTCATTCGGAAATGCCTCCGGGCCCCCGCCAGCCGTTGATGCGTTGGAGCTTATGCGCCGAGGCTCCCTGTTCTTCACCCGAACCTCTCTCATGAGCTACGCGAGCTCGCGATCAGAACTCTTGGAACTCTCCGACTTGCTATTCGATGCCATCGGAGAAGGAACGGTTCGCCCACATATCAACCACCGCTACAGGTTGAGCGAGGCGCAGCAGGTACACCGTGACCTTGAAGCGAGGAGAACCACCGGTTCGATCATCATGACACCCTAAACCCAATGGATCGTGCATGTGTCCGAGAGCGCCCAGCTTGTTTCTAGTCGCACAGGTGCTGCTTCAAGAACCGCTCGCAGCGCCGCCATGCGCGCATGGCTTTGTCATCTTGGTAGCCAGGTCGGTTGAAGTTCAGAAAAGCGTGTCCGACACCCTCGTACATTTCGATCTCGTGCACCTTGCCTGCATCATCAAGCGCGTTCGACAAGTCCTCTATATCCTGCGGTGAAGGATTAGAATCCAGCGCACCTCCAATAAGCAACAGCGGACAGTCGATCAAATCGACGCGCTCGATTGGCGAAAAGCCAGGACCCCAAGAGTCGCGAATAAACCCACCGTAAAAGGACACGGCCGCCGCAAGTGGCGCGGTGACAGACGCGCCAATCAGGGCGATTCTTCCACCCATGCAAAAGCCCATAATCCCTGTCTTCGCGTGGCCCCGTCGGGTCGCATATTGATGGACAGCCGTGAGGTCCGCTTCGAGTTCCGTGTCTTGTAGTCTCGATAGACGTGTCATGGGATCTGCCGATCGATCTTCTTGCCGGTGGTAGAGATCGGGTGCATAAGCCGCGAAACCTGCGCTTGTCAGCCTGCGCAAGATCTCCTCAATGAAATCATCGACTCCCGGCGCATGCATACACACGATCACTGCTGGCGCCCTGGGCTGGTTAGTCAAATAAGCGAGCACTGGCATCTGAGCGCCTCCGCTCACCTCGACCTGTATCCACTCCCGATTCATTTCTCTTGCACTCCTTTCAACAAATCGACTTGTATCTCAGAACTCGAAGCCATTCTATGCGCTTGGTCGAGCACGAACACACCGAGCGCATAGCCTTCAATGTCGAGCCGGGTAGGTACACGCACCCCCTCTAGGGATTCAACCCACACCTCCGCCTCAAACCGGTCGCCCTCATCATCGACTGCCGAATAGGTGCATTTTTCGACCCCATCCTCAAGATTCCGCGTCGCAAGCCGCAGGTCGTAGCCCATGAGACCGCTATGGGCGCGCAGACTATCGTTGCACTCGCCTCCCAAAAACATCAGCGTAAACACATCCACCGGCGCAACGGCTTCCCTCGGGGCCCGCTCCTCGCCGTTGCGCACATAGCGGATCATCCCCTGCTCGACTTCCACTTCCTTCACTCGAGAGCGATTGGCTTCCACGTGCTTGTAGGATTCCATCACCGGCTCGCCCGCCTGTAAGCGTCCGACCACCTCAAATCGACTGCTCCAGCGGGAGAGCCAGCCGATGAGTCCCTTGGCTTCGGCTTCGCCGTGGATTTCGTATCTGTCTTCGCCACGAGTCACGCGAACTACCGCGACACCCGCGGACAATCCTCGCGAATAGGCGAGATAGTCATACTCGGTCACATCGCGCGACTCAATCAGTCCCGGCATGGACACGCCAAGTAAGATGGTGAGCAGATGCCCGCCCCGCATGCGCAGACTAATGCTCCGCGTGTGAACTCGTCCGCATTCTACTGGTAATCGTCAAGCCTTTTGGACACATGTTTATCTAATAGCAGTTCATCTGCTAGCACATGCTGAAGGCAGACAAGCCTTGTACAATTGGATATCGATCCATTTTCTGGGCGTGAGAACACAATGGAGCGCGTATTCATTTATTGGGATAACTCGAACATATTTCACGAGGCGCAGCGTTTGGCTGAAGAACTAGAAGAGGGTTCGGGAACTCGATACCGCGTTCGAATTCACTTTGAAAACATGCTGCGACTCGCACATGCCGACCGCCCGGTGCAAAAGGCTCTTGCGGCCGGTTCAGTTCCCCCCGAGATGCGCCAATTGTGGAATAGATTGGAGAGCCAGAACTTGGAGGTTCATCTGTATGATCGGGGTAGTCCTGAGCGGGGAGAGCAGGAGATGCCCGACAGAATACTGCAGTTGCGAATGTTGGAAGATGCCTTGGATTACAACGGCGACCCTGGCATCGTAACAGTTCTTACGGGTGACGGTGCCGGCTACCACGAAGGCGCCGGGTTCCACCGAACACTGGAAAGAATGCATCAACGCGGGTGGCGCGTGGAAATTCTGTCCTGGGCCCATTCAACCAATCAGCGTATGCGCAGATGGGCCGAAGCAAACGGCATTTTCGTATCGCTGGACGACTTTTACAAAGCGATTACGTTCTTGACACCATCGCAACCCGGATTTGAGCTGGCGCCCGGGCGTGACGCTTCGGAGTTGGACCTGTCCCTGAGGCAGGCGTTCTGATTGGCCTTTTGACGATAGTTTCTGCCGCGCAAACTCCATGCTCCTACAGAGGGAGGAGGCACCGGGCGCGGTCAATCTTGTACGATGCGGTAGTTGACCGCATCGCAATCACCATGAACCAATACTTCATGTTCCTAGCCATCTTGCTGGCCGTCCACTCACATGC
>CAZNYE010000428.1:0-3599 GCA_964577185.1 uncultured Pseudomonadales bacterium
TTTCAGCTCGACGCCGTCTTCGACACCCTCACTGTTAAAGAAAACATTCTCTGCGCGTCATATTTCGGCTCTCGGAATGTGTTCTTTCCGAAAGTCAAATACGATTCAGAGTCCGTCTCGCAAGCGGACGCCGCGATCGAACTGACGCGGCTCGGCGATTTTGCCGACATGCCGGCAAACCAGCTGCCGGTATTGCAGCGCAAGCTCTTGATGATCGCGAGTGCGATTTCGATGAGACCTAAGTTGCTGCTTTTGGACGAACCGGTCGGAGGACTGACACCGCCGGAGATTGACCAGGTTCTTGAGCTGGTGAATGAGCTGCGGCGTGTCAGCGAGCTGCCCATAGTGGTTATCGAACACGTCATGAGATTTCTTGTTGCCTTGTCCGATCGCATCATGATCATGCATCATGGGGAGAAGATCTACGAAGGATCGGCGCGAGGTCTGGCGCAAAACCCCACTGTAGTCGAGGTATATCTCGGCAAGGGTGCGACAGCCAGGCTGCAGCATTTGGTCGACGCAGAGGAGGGTGCGCGAACCGGTGCCTGAACCTCTCCTGCGGGTAAGCAATATTTCGGCTGGTTATGGCAGGAAAATTGTCATTCGGGACGTGTCTCTGGAAGTGCCTGAAGGTGGAGCGGTCGGCATCGTGGGGCCGAACGGCCACGGCAAAACGACGCTACTCAACTGTGTGTCGGCGTTCGTACCGCTATTGGGCGGTGAAATCCGCCTTAGCGGGCATCGGCTGGATGGGAAACCGCCTCACCGAGTTGTGGAATATGGCGTCGTGCATATTCCACAAGACAATAGAATCTTTCCCGAAATGACAGTCCAAGACAATTTGATGATGGGCGCTTATCTTCGGAAGTCCCAAAGGGAAGCACCGGAACGCCTTAGGTACGTCCTTACCTTTTTTCCACGTTTGGAGGAGCGACAAAAGCAGGTCGCTAGCACATTGTCGGGCGGCGAGCGGCGGATGCTCAGTATTGGCCGCGGGTTGATGACTGGAGGGCGGCTGCTCATGATCGATGAGCCGACCCTTGGTCTCTCTCCTCTCATGGCGGAAACCATCTATGGCACTCTGAGTCGCTTGCGGGAAGAGGGCTACAGTATCCTTCTGGTCGATGAAAATCCCACGCGTATCACCGAGATTGCGGAACAGGTCTACTTGCTTGACGACGGCTCATTCGTCTGGAGCGGAAATTCGTCTGAACTGGAGCACAGCAGCGAATTGCTCGAGACGTACCTGGGCGGGTGAGGGGAACCTTGGACGCTTTCGTTCAGGTGATCGTGAGCGGGCTGACCCTGGGCGGTATGTACGCCGTGAGTGTGGTCGGTCTCGCCCTCGTCTGGGGCGTTGTCGGCATGCTCAACATGGCGCATGGCGCGATGCTGGCGATCGGTGGCTACGCCTCATTGGTTGCCGTTCAGTATCTGGGCCTTCCGTGGATGTTCGGTCTACCGGCTGCCGTGGTCATCGGCGTCATCGCCGGTGCACTTATCTATTACGGAATCGTCCATTGGATGGTGAGTTCTCCCTTATTTGAGACAAATATCATCATTGCGACGGTGGGCCTCGCGATCGTGATCACGAGCGTGATGACGACAGTCTTCAGCGGTTATCCCAAGAAGCAGCCATTTTTTGTCGAAGGCGGTGTACGGGTCAGCGAAATCCTGGTTCCCTATCAGACGATCATCATCATCATCGTTGCGTTGGCGATGATGTTTCTCATCTATCTCCTGCTGAGCCGCACGAGAATGGGCCGTGCCATTCGTGCGACGGCTCAAGATCAGCGGGGCGCTCAAATCGTCGGGGTACCGGTCAAACGCGTATTTCTCCATGTCATGATGATCGCAGGTGCTGTGTCCGGTCTGTCGGGCGTCATGCTGTCTTCGGTTTCCACCCTCTCACCCCAGGTGGGGACCGACCCGATGCTCAAAGCCTTCATCATCTGTGTGATTGCGGGCCTCGGTAATGTCCCTGGTGCGATGTTATTCGCCTTCGTCCTTGGTCTGTTCGAGGTCGGTGTTCAGTTCATTATTGGATCCAAATGGGGCTTCCCGGCGATGCTCGTTGTCGCCATCATTATCCTGATTTGGCGCCCCTACGGTGTCTTCGGTCAGAGGACGGTGCGCCGAGTGTGACCATGCCTTTCGTCACTCGAATGCGGCCGGAACCTGTCATTGCCGTCCTGCTCCTAGCGTTCGCCATTGCCATTCCCTGGATGGGACCATCGAAATACGTCCTCAATCAACTCGTTCTTTTTTTTATTTGGGCGGGCATCGTCACCCAGTGGAATCTCGTCTTCGGGGTCGCAGGCATCTTCTCGCTGGCGCAAATGCTCGTTTTCGCCACTGGTGGATACAGCGCCGCGATGATTTCCCTCTACCTCGGCTGGTCTCTGTGGATTACGGCACCCATCGGCGCTGTGATTGCAGTCGTTGCCAGCACGATAGTCGGCGCCGCCACACTACGCTTGCGCGGTGTCTATGTGGCGTTGCTGACGCTCACTTTCGCCGTCATCATGAGAACGATGATTGTCACCGATACAGATTGCTTCTTCTATAAGGGAGTGACGTGCTACAATTTTACAGGTGGTCCCAGAGGCTTGTCTCGATTTGGCGACTTCCACTTCCGTGACTGGCTTGGCTTCAAGCACGCCATATGGGGCAACTACTATTTGGCATTGTTTCTATTGTCCGTCGGGACGGTATTCGCGTTCACCGTAATTCGAAGTCCGCTCGGCCATGTTTTTCGCGCGTTGCGTGACAACGAAATCGTAGCGTCAACGCGCGGAATCAACCGCGTCAAGTATCAGTTGATCGTGTTCGCGCTCTCCGCATTCTTCACCGGATTGATGGGCGGCTTCTACGCCGGGCATTTCAAAGCAATGGGCCCAACCATCCTGGACTTGTCGACAATGCTGTTTCTGCTGTCGATGATGGTGGTGGGTGGCTTGGGCAAGCCGTGGGGCCCGCTGCTGGGTTGCGCCCTAATGATGTTTGTGGATGACGTCCTCAAGGACTTTGCGGAGTGGCGCATGGTTGGGTTCGGACTGATAACGATTTTGTTCATTCTGTTCATGGGAAAGGGCGTCGCTGGCCTAATAGAGGATGTGTGGTCGTGGCTTCTCAGAGGTGCGCCGTTGCGGGTGGGCGCACGCGAAGTCAGTCTTACGAGAAGGCGACAGAGCTAAGGGGCAGGCTCGCAGGCTGGAGCTCCAAAGGCGCGCCGCCCGGTCGTCAAGGCGTGTCGGCCCACCCTTGCGGCGTAGCGTATCCGTAGACCTCGCGCGCACGGCTTTCGGACAGGTAGCCGTTCCTGATGTCGTCGGCGACAGCCTCGTGCGGCCGCTCTTTGGGGTCGCCATAGCCGCCGCCGTTGCCCGTGACAATGCGCACCACGTCACCCTGTTGGAGCGCGAAGTTAGTGACTTCCGCATGGCGCTCGACGGTTCCGTCGGTGCGCCGAATCTCGACGTAGTTGGGCGAGCCGTCGCGCCCGCCGGCGAGCCCCCAGGGCGGAAAGCGCGAACGGGTATAGAAGCAGGTAAGAAACCCGTCGGCCGCGCGCACCCGGTAGTCGGCGCGAATGCCCT
>CAZNYE010000429.1:0-3929 GCA_964577185.1 uncultured Pseudomonadales bacterium
GCTCGGAACCAATAAGCCGCGCATCGGAGACGATGAAGAGCCCCCGGAAGTCATGACCAACCAATGTCTGATCATGCCAATCGAAGGTTTCTTGCGCACCCTGCAGATCTTCCAACAGGCAGTCGATGGACTAGAGAAGCGCGGTGTGCTCAAGCGCAATCCGCAAGGAGAACCAGAACAGTCGGCGGTGACGGTCGGCAACGGCGATTAGGCTGACCCGGCCCACGCCCTTCTTAGAGGATTCAAGCACTTGAATCAGCCTAGCAAACATGCACTCGCCCAGGTCGCGAGGCCTTCTCACCAAGTGCCATCGCTTTGGCGGCGTCTTGTCGAGTTTTTCTGGAGACTGATCGCCAAGCTCAGTGACAATAGCGAGGTCGACCTCGCTGCCAATTCTCCCTTGGGACGGGCACTCGAGCGCCTGCGTAAGACATTCGTAGGCGTGTTCATCCTGAGCATCGGCACCAATCTGCTGATGCTCACCGCTCCCATGTACATGCTGCAACTCTATGATCGGGTGCTGAGTTCCCGTTCCGGGGACACGCTCGCGGCACTTAGCCTATTGGTCCTCGGACTCTTCTTCGTGCTCGGACTGCTTGAAATCGCCCGATCTCGTAGCATGATTCGCGTGGCGCAGGCCGTCGATAAAGAGTTGACACCGGATCTCTTCAATTCGCTCTCGCGCGCCACTGGACCGAAGGATCCCAAAGGCTCCAACCAGCTGCTCAACGACATGAATTCGGTGCGCGGCATGCTGACCTCTCCGGCGCTGTTCGCCTTTTTCGATGCACCTTGGAGCCCTATCTACATATTGGTGATCTTCTGGATGCACCCGCTATTGGGATCCATCGCCTTGGTGGGTGCGATCTTCATGTTCAGCATGGCATTGACGGTCAACCGACTCTCCCAGCCCCCCATGGAGCGGTCTATTCCCTTCAAGAACGTGGCTTCAAGACTGACCAGCATGGTGCTCAAGAACCAGTCTTCGGTGCAGTCCATGGGCATGGGTGAGTCCTTGACCAAGCGCTGGCAAAAGAGCCACGACACCGCCACTGGCTGGCAGGGCCGGGCGAACGACCTGATCGGCTCAATGTCCGGTGTTTCCAAGACCGTGCGACTCGCCCTGCAGTCGACAATTCTCGGCACGGGTGCTTGGCTGGTGCTGCAAACACCACCTTCGATCACACCGGGCATCATGATCGCCGCGTCCATCATCATGGGGCGCGCGCTCGCGCCGCTCGACCAGGCCATAGGTGCCTGGCGGAATTTCATCGCCTCGCGCACCGCTTGGCAGCGCCTCAAGCAGGCCCTTGTCGGAATGGAGCTCACCCGCGATGCCAAGCCGATCGACATTTCCAATGGGAACCTCATAATCGAAAACCTGTCTGCCGCTCCGCCGGGGTCTGAGAATCCGCTCTTAAGAAACCTCAGCATGACGGTACCTGGAGGCGCACTGCTCGGCATCGTGGGACCTAATGCATCCGGTAAGTCGACGCTTGGTCGCGTCATCACTGGGAGTTGGTTGCCGCTTGAGGGCACCGTGCGTCTAAGCGGCGTTGACATTCACAAGTGGCACAGCGAGGACAGGGGGCGCTACGTGGGCTACCTTCCGCAGGAAAGCGAACTCTTCGAGGGCACGGTTGCCGACAACATTTCGCGCTTTCAAGAAGATGTTGACCATGATGACGTGGTTGCGGCCGCTCGCGCTGCCGGAGTTGAAGATCTCATCCTGCGCCTAC
Organism: uncultured Pseudomonadales bacterium; assembly: GCA_964577185.1. Classification (GTDB taxonomy): domain Bacteria; phylum Pseudomonadota; class Gammaproteobacteria; order Pseudomonadales; family Azotimanducaceae; genus Azotimanducus. The sequence goes on from CAZNYE010000429.1 coordinate 1,740, forward strand.
CAAATGCATTCGACACCAAACTTCAGCCCTTCGGTAGGAACCTCTCGGGCGCCCAGCAAAAGGCCGTTTCGCTCGCGCGGGCGCTCTATGGAAACCCGTTCCTGCTGGTGCTTGATGAGCCGGACGCGGGATTTGACGTGCACGGATTCGGGCGGCTCCGTGACACCCTGGATCGACTGAAGACCAGCGAGACCACGGTGATTCTCATCAGCCACAACACCATGCTCTTGCAGGCAACCCAGTTCATGGTGGTGCTCGGAGGACGTGCGGGAGTCCGTGCCGGACCGACCTCGGAAATCCTGAAAAGCGCCAACGGCGAGCGCGCGGGCTAGTGCTAGAAGCAACTGAAGCAACTAATAGTAACGCCCCGTATCAGTGGCTGCGGGAAGGTTGTGTGCAAGGCGCTTGTGGGCGTGCTGATACGGCGCTATTAGTTGCTTCTAGCACGAGTATCGCTCACCAGAGGGGGTTCCATCATGCAAGTTGATTTGGCTTCAACCATGAATCCAGACACCACCTCCCCCCCTCCCGAGATGCGGCGCGCATTACGCGACCCCATGGTGCTTATTGGCGTGGTGGCCTTCGTAGGTGGCTTTCTCGGCCTGCTACTTTTCGCATCCTTCAAGACCCTAGACGAAGGTGCCGTCGCGCAGGGACGCGTCGTGGTCGAAGGCAATCGAAAGTCCGTGCAGCACCTTGAAGGCGGCATCGTCTCGAACATACTCGTTCGCGATGGCGACCGAGTCGAAGCTGGGCAAGTATTGATTCAACTCGACCAGACCAAGTGGAGAGCGGAACTCGATCTGCTCACGGGGCGTTTCTTCACGGCACAGGCAACGGTGGACCGACTGCTCTCCGAGCAACGCCATCATGAAGACGTCAGGTGGTCGGAACGACTCGTCGGCTATGCGCCTGATGCCAGACTCGAAGAAGTGCTCGAAGATCAGCAGTCTCTATTTGACAGCCGCAAGGAAGAGCTTCGGGGCCAGGCAAACATCCTGCGTCTGCGTGTGTTGCAGATAGAAAATCAAGTCGAAGGCAAGAAGCGGCAACTTGATGCCAGCGAGGAGCGCCTCGAATTTACCAGCCAACAACTCCAGCAGACCGAAGACCTGCAGAAGCAACAACTCGCGTCAAATTCCGAAGTCTACGAATTGCAGAATCGTAAATCTCAAATCCAGGGCGAAATCGGCCAGCTGCTTTCCGACATAGGCGCACTCGAAGAAAAGAAAAGCGAGACGGAGTTTCAGATTCGGCAGCTCGATTCGGAGGCGCAAAAGAGTATCAATACGGAACTCGTCGAATCGCAATCCACCCTCTCAGACATTCGTGAGCAACTCAATACCGCCCGCGACGTGCTCGAACGCACAGAGATTCGCGCACCGAACGATGGCGTGGTCCTGGGACTTTCCGTGCACAGCCCGGGGGCGGTCATCGATTCGGGCGCTGAAGTACTGCAATTGGTTCCAGAAGATGACCGCCTCGTGGTTGAAGCCAAGGTGAATTCGCTTGATCGCGACAGCGTGGAAGTCGGATTGCCGGTGCGCATTCGCTTGAGTGGGCTTAGCGCCCGCAACGTCCCCGAGATCAACGGCACGGTTGAATGGGTCTCCGCGGATGCCTTTGAAGAACGGGAATCTGGATTTCTTTTCTATCTTTCACGCATCGGGTTCGAACCTTCGGAACTCACCAAGGTCGAAGGCTTTGAAGGCGGTTTTCAACCCGGTGTGCCGGTCGAAGTTGCCATACTCTCCGGCGAACGCACGTTCATGGACTATCTCATTCAGCCCATCAAGGGTTCCCTGGGCCGGGCGTTTAAGGAAACCTAGCCCGGCAAGGGTTGTTCCGCCATCCCCTTCACCGAGTCCGCATCCAAGCGTCCGAGGGCAAAGAGCAGGTTCCAGGCAGCGACCCGCGCATCACGCGTTGCATGAGCGAGATTGGTGCGCGCCTCGAGGAGTTCATTTTGCGCATCAAGCTGGTCCACAAGACTCTTGCGGGAAGCTTCGACTTCCTCCTTCATAAGCATAAAGGCTTGATCGCTCGCGTCCACCTGCGCTTGTGCGGAGCGCAGGCGCACCTGACTGTAATGATAGGTTCTTGAAGCCGCGATCGCCCCTTCACGCGCCTTTCGCTCGGCATCCGCCACACCAAAGGTGGCGCTTTCCCAAAGCGCCCGCGCTCTACGGG
>CAZNYE010000430.1:0-11358 GCA_964577185.1 uncultured Pseudomonadales bacterium
TCTCGGCCACCTCGTCTTTGCCCGAGATCTCCACCGCCTCCCGCAGCTCACCATCCGCCATGCGCAGCATGCGGCCGGACAAGACACCAAGGCGCCGAAGCAGGCCGGCGATGACCAGTGCGCCGATCAGAGCGGCACCGATAATGCTCAAAATATTGATGCCGATGAGAATATTGGTGCCGGTATTGATCGCGGAACTGGTCGCATTGGTGGACGCGAGCGTCGCCGCATAGGCCGTATCCACCATGTGCTCAACCTGAGCGCCGAGTTCGGCCGCGAGTTGGCGATTCTCCGCGACCAGCTCACGCTGTTCGATCGCCAGCGCGAGTTCTTGAAAGCGAATATTGAATCCGGCTCGGTTGCCCGTTCCCATCTCGAACACCTGCCCGAAGAGCTGTGCTAATTCTTCCGAAAACTCGCTCTCTCCAAGACCCATCAAGCCTCTCTGAATACTGATTTCGGTGGCCTCGAAGCGTTCAACGAGAGGTTCGATGAGGCCGATCTCGGAGACAGTGAAGGCACTCTCCAAGAGTTGTGTGCTGAGTGTGGCACCCTCGACCAATTCGGAGAGGTAGCGAAATCTCTGTAGTTGGCTTTCGGAAAAATGCTGTGTACGGGCCTCTGGTGGTTGGTCCAGTTCACTATATCCGGTCGCCATGTAAAACAACTGGTCGTCTACCGCGTGTGTCAGAATTCGATCGAGGGCGTCTTGCACCTGAGCAAATTCGTCGCGCAGCCCATTGCGCTCATCCACAAGCTCCAATCGACGTCCGACGGAGAATTCGATTTCTTCAAGATTCAGGATCATGGCCTGGGTGCGAGTCGTCAGGCCGCCGATCATGAGCTGATCGCCTTCTCGCCGACCCATCATATCGAGCTCTTGTTCGAAAGCATCGCGGTCGGTTTGCATCAGTTCGCTCACGCGATCCAAATCCTCGCGTGTTTCAGCGCCAATGAGCCGAGGGGCGGCAGCTACGAGGGAACGGCCAATTTGCGCAAGGCGAAACGCCGACACGACCTCGGGAATGCTGCGTTCGGTGACTTGGCTCTGGGCATCACCAACCCTGTTGAGCATGATCCAGCCAACCGCGCTGGCGAGCAGGGTGAGCGCGACCGCGCCACCGATGGCAAGGTATAAGCGAACCGAAATACGGTGTCGCAGCTTCAGCGGGTGCTGGTGCTCATGTTGACGCGGAGCGGTCTCCTCGCTCATCGTTGGATATCCCGCAGACTGTCGATCGGTCGATATTGTCCAGAACTGTCAATCACCGTGAGGAAGACCTGGTCCGAACCCTGATTGTCTCCATCGGAGAATTTGAGTTCGAATCCACCCAGATCAAAGTCCTCGCCCATCATGAGGCTGTCGATGAAGGATTGCCTGTTGAGATCGGATCCGACACGTTCCAGGGCTATCACCGCCATGCGTCCGGCGAGGTAGCCCTCGAGTGACACGAACCCCGGTTTGCTGTCGGGTGCGATTCGCCCGAGTGCCGTACGATATTGATCGACAACCGGCGGGCTATCGCCAGACGGAAACGGAACCACCTGGCTCACGACCGTGCCTTTGGCTTCAGCACCGAGTGCCTGCGCCAGTGCATTGCTGCCAACGAACGAGATGGTCAGCATCAAGGGATCGAACTTCAATCGATTGGCCCAGGCGATCAGCGCGGCGATGGGCTGGTAGGCACCCACCAAGATCACGGCATCTGGATTCGCGGCGATCAAATCAAGCAATCCCGTCTTGACGGCGGTTGTGTTGCGCCTGTAGACGCCAACCACATGTGGCTCAAGATCGCGCCTTGCAAGGGCTTGGGTGACGCCCTGGTAGCCGGCCCTGCCAAAGGAATCCTCCTGGTACATGATTCCTATGCGCCTGATACCCAGATCTTTCACAAGGTGGTCCACCAGTTCTTCGGTTTCCTGGTAATAGGAAGCACGAAGATTGATGACATTGGCGGGTGCTCCGGAACGAAGTAACTCCGCACCCGTGAACGCCGCGACATAGGGAACGCTGGCACTTGCGGCAATGGGCACCGCCGCCCGGGAAGTGGGTGTGCCAACCGCTCCGATCAATCCGAACACCTGTTCTTGCTCTATCAGAAAGCGGGTATTGATCACCGCGGCTTCCGGCTCGTAGGCATCATCCACCGAGCGAAGCTCTAGCCGACGGCCATGCACACCGCCGCGCTCGTTGGCCTCCGCAAAGGCCGCTTGGATGCCAAGGCGCATACCCTGTCCGAGTTCTCCCGCCGGGCCGGTCAATCCGGCGGACTGACCAAAGACCACCCTATCTTCGTAGACACCGGGCACGGTGTCTTGCTGAGCGTAGGGCTGAGCCTGCAGGAAGATCGTGATGAGCGCGAAAAGCGGTGCGCGCCTCGGCATCAGTCGTTCTTCCGCTTTATGAGCGTGATGTGATTGCGGTCTCCTTCGCGCCGGTAGCCGAACTCATCCATCATGGTGCGCACAAAGTGTACGCCCAAGCCTCCGATGCGGCGCTCTTCGACGCTGGCATCTATGTCTGGTTTGGGGGCCTCTTCGAAGGGGTTAAACGGGGTGCCATTGTCCGAGTATTCGATCGTCAGCGATCCGTCCTGACGCAAGATGCGTATATCGATCACACCGCCCTCCGCGCCCGCATCGCCAGGATAGCCGTAGTTCGCGGTGTTCACCGCGAGTTCCTCAAGCACCAGATGGACTTGATAGACCAAGCCAGCATCCCAACCTTCGGTATTGCCCAGCTTTTCGAGCTCGGATTCAATGTGATGGAGCTCTTCCAGCCTGGCCGGGACCCGCAAACGCAGAATTTCTCTCATGGCGGAACCTAGCGCCGAGAGAATGCGAGGCAAGTGATGTCGTCTGATTGGGGTGCGCCCGATACGAACTCCTCGACGGCGTTTAATATCGCGTCGGTCGTGTGACGAGCATTGCCCGGTGCAATGTCTTCGAGTGCGCCGGTCAGTCGGCTCATCCCGAACTGTTTATTGGCTGCATTGGTCGCTTCGGTCACACCGTCGGTGAACATGGCAACTCGGTCGCCTGGTTCGAGCTTCACGGTTTCCTGATGGAAAATAAACCCCGGCGCTATGCCAAGTGCGATACCTCTTGTATTGGGCAGCACTTCGGTGCTGCCGTCGGCGCGCACTATGATCGGCGGATCGTGGCCGCCACTCGAGTAGGTGAGTTCGCCCGTGCGCGCATCGTACACGGCATAAAGCACAGTCACGAACATGGCGTTGCTGTTGTCCTGCTCTAGGAGGTCATTGACCTCTGCGAGTACTTCCATGGGCTCCTTGTGTCCAATCGCCGCACCCTTGATGAGCGTGCGGCTAGACATCATGAAGAGTGCGGCTGGAACGCCTTTGTCCGACACGTCGGCGATCGCCATGCCTACCTTGCCTTCGGGAAGATGCAGGAAATCATAGAAATCGCCACCCACATCCCGGGCGGGAGTCATGCTGGCGAAGAGGTCGAACTCAGCGGTGGAGGGAAAAACGGTGGGCAAAATCGACTGTTGCATCTTGTTGGCGACGCCAAGCTCGTGCTGAATGGCCACAAGCTTGTCCCGCGACGCGAGCGCCTCGCGCAACATTTCCAAGTGCTCAAGCGTGCGGTCGATGGTGACCCGAAGATCTTCGAAGTCGATCGGCTTGGTTACGAAATCGAACGCCCCGCGGTTCATTACCGTGCGGATGTTCTTCATGTCCCCGTAGGCCGACACGATCACTGATTTGATATTTGGGTCCACCTTGGGGATCTGTTCAAGCAGCGTCAGCCCATCCATCAGTGGCATATTGATATCTGATACCACCATGTCGATCGTGTCATCCCGACTCAAGCACTCGAGCGCTTCCACACCGTTGTGGGCAAACACGAAGATGTAATTGCCACGACGAATTTCGCGCCGCATTCGTTGCACCACCAAGTGTTCGATGTCTGGCTCGTCATCCACGACGAGAATCTTGTGTTGTTTCATGCGCTACGTGTTTCCTCTCGGACTCCCGCCCGCATTGTGCCGTACTTGGCTCAGTCATGCATGGGGTACAATCCTGCACCCCACCCTGCGGGCGCTCGCTGCGCCCGCCCGTGCATCCCTGCTCCCGCAAAGACGTCAGGGGCAGACCTTTATTACAAGAGTCCCATTTCCATCATTGAAGCACTCGCGTTGGCGGTGACAACTATGTGGTCGAGCACGCGAACATCCACAAGTTCCAGGATGCGCTTCAGAGATTTGGTGATTTCAACGTCGGCGTGGCTTGGCTTTGCGTTTCCCGATGGATGGTTGTGACAGAGGACGATCGCGGCTGAGTTCAAGGACATGGCGATGCGAAGGACTTCGCGAAAATACACATTGGTGGCGTCCACCGTGCCGAAAAAGAGTTCGCGATACTCGATGAGTCTATGCCTCGTATCGAGAAACAGGGCGGCGAATACTTCGGTTTCCCTGGTGCCCAGCCTGTGCTCAAGGTAGCGTCGACTATCCTGCGAAGAAGTGTATGCCTCCCCGTGCGTCAGCGATTCCATGGCGCTTCGCTCGCCCAAGGCAAACGCCGCGATCAGCGCCCCGCGAAGACCTTCATCCTTGATTTGGCATACCGGCAGGGGGCGCTCGGCAACCTTTTGCAGACCGCGAAGCCCACCATGAGCGGTCAGCAAGGAAACCGCGACGGCAAGTGCCTCATCGCCGAGTCGCGGACTCAAAATGAGGGCAAGCAATTCACCGTCGGTCAGTGCGTCAAGCCCTCTTTCTCCCAAGCGACGCAACGGATGCTCGTCGCCGCCCTGGGGCAAAGGCAGGCATGAGGTGATATTGTGCGAACTTGGATCGCGCCTATCCAATTGAATAGGCGCGGGAATTGGCGAAGATTGAGCGCTCACGAAGCCACTTCAGGAATTGCGGGTAACAGATGTCACTTGATGCGAACATCCTATTGGGGATTTCCGGCGGCATAGGTGCGTATAAAACCCCAATACTTGTAAGAAATCTCCGAGCGCTAGGTGCGAGATGTCGCACAGTGATGACCCGTGCGGCGCACGAATTCGTGACACCTCAGAGCTTGCAGGCTGTGTCCGGATTTGAGGTGAGGTCAGAGACATTTGACCAATCCGCCGAAGCGGCTTTTGGCCACATAGAGCTGGCGAGATGGGCGGATCTCATACTGATCGCACCGGCGACCGCGCATCTCATGGCGCGTCTCGCGCACGGGTTCGCCGACGATCTCTTGACGACCATCGTGCTGGCCTCAGAGGCACCGGTTGTCCTGGCACCGGCTATGAACGTGCACATGTGGTCGCATCCGACAACCAGGGAGAACACCGAACGTCTCGAAGCGCTCGGTTATCACCTGCTCGGCCCAGCGGATGGCGAACAGGCATGTGGGGATGAAGGGCCTGGACGGCTCGTGGAACCAGAGGTCTTGGCCAACGAAATAGCCTCGATGTTTGTCGGCCAATCTCAAGGGCGGGGACTACTCGCGCATCGAAAGGTGTTGGTCACCGCCGGCCCCACGCGCGAGTCGATCGATCCGGTGCGCTACATCAGCAACCATAGTTCAGGGCTTCAAGGCTATGCCATGTGCCGCGCGGCCGCCGCGGCGGGCGCGGAAGTAACTCTGGTCAGCGGTCCGGTGTCTCTGGAAACGCCAAAAGGCGTGCACCGCATAGATGTGACATCGGCCAAGGACATGTTCGATGCGGTCATGGAGCATGTCCGAGACATGGACATGGTGATCGCTGTGGCCGCCGTGTCGGACTTCGCACCGGTCGATCTTGCTGAGCACAAGATAAAGAAGCAAGAGGGAGCGAGCACTTGGCGGCTGGAACTAAAGCAAAACCCAGATGTGATCGCCGAGGTTGCCGCGCTCGCTGACGCGCCCTTCACGCTCGGGTTCGCGGCGGAGACTCGGGATGTCGAGCACAACGCACGCGCCAAGCTTGAAGCCAAGGGCATGGACATGATCGCGGTCAATGACGTGGGCAATAGTGAAATCGGCTTCAACAGCTTGTGTAATGCCATGACCCTCATGTGGCGCGAAGGAGGAGAAATCAGAAGTGAACGCTTCGAATTCAGCGCGAAGGACGAGATTGCCCAGCGCATCATCGAGCGCGCTGCCTTGTGCCTAGGTGCCGCGAAGGGTGCTTGCCATGACGGGAACTAGCGACAGCGCGGTGAAAATCCACGATTTTGCCAAGGTGCTCACCGAGGCCCTGCCCTATATACGCGAGTTCCATGGCTGCCGTATGGTCATCAAGTATGGCGGCGCCGCCATGGTGAACGAGGATCTCAAGCGTCAGTTCGCGCGCGACATAGTGCTACTCAAGTATGTCGGCATGTGCCCGCTGGTGGTGCATGGCGGCGGTCCGCAAATCGGCGAATTCCTTGGTCGGCTCAACATAGAGACGCGCTTTGAGGGTGGAATGCGCGTGACCGATGGCGAGACCATGGACGTTGTGCAGATGGTGCTTGGCGGCTTGGTGAACAAGGAAATCGTCTCGGCCATCTCGACCATGGGCGGTCGCGCCGTTGGTATTTCGGGCAAGGATGGCGAAATGATCCGCGCAAAGCGACTGCGCGTGGTCAAGGCATCTCCGGAACTTGAAGCCGAAGAAATCATCGACATAGGGCATGTTGGGCAGGTCTCAAGCGTCAATCCACAGCTCCTGCGGGCGTTGATAGAGGACGATTTCATCCCGGTGATCGCGCCCATAGGTACGGGGGAGCAGGGTGAAACATACAACATTAATGCTGATCTCGTGGCCGGGGCCATTGCCGTTGAACTCGCCGCGAGCAAGTTGATTCTGGTCACCGACACGCCCGGAATCCTTGATGCGTCGGGCGAGCCACTGAAGGTCGCCACTCCGAAAGAGGTGCGTGGACTGATAGAAGATGGCAGCATTCGCGGCGGCATGCTACCCAAGGCGCGTTGTGCGCTCGATGCCTTGCAAGGCGGAATTCCGGCGGTACATATCATTGACGGGCGCGTCCCCCATTCGGTGCTTCTCGAAGTATTCACCAACGCGGGCGTAGGCACGCTGATCTCATAGCGCAGAAGAGCCTAGGCCCCACTCGGCTACAGTTTCAATCCATTTGCGGTCATGTAGAATCTGACCACCCGACCACCAAGAGTCTGTGTAGCCGCCCATGCTCCAGAGTATGACCGCATTCGTTCGGCATGCCGAGTGCCTTTCCTGGGGTCACCTGGAATGGGAAATTCGTTCACTTAATTACAGGTATCTTGAGGTTGATGTCAACGTACCGAATGCCTATCGCCACCTGGATACCCTTCTAAGGGAGCAAGTGCGTCAACGGTTGCATCGCGGGAGGATTAGCTGCGGTTTAACAGTCACCTATGAAGATCCTTCGCACAGTTTTCGTATCGATCAAGACCTGCTCAGGCAGTTGCTCAGTGCCTTGAAGGAAATACGTGGTGAAGCGCCGGATATAGGGCGCGCCAATGACATAGAGCTGCTGAGATGGCCGGGTGTGATGGTCACCGGAGGTGCCCTCGGCGCGCATTACGACGAAGCGGTGAGGGATTCATTGACAAAGGCGATCAGGTCAACGGTCGAAAAACGTTGTCAGGAAGGGAGGGAACTTGAAAGCTATCTCGCTCACAGATTTGACGAAATACAGACATCCCTAGATGAGCTTGAAGAGTGCGTGAAGAACACCAGCGCCCTGCGTCGAGCAAGTCTACTTGACAACCTGCGTGGACTCATAAACTTAGCAGATGTTTCCTCGGATCGGCTTGAACAGGAAGTGGCTCTGCTGGTGTCAAAGTACGATATCTCCGAAGAGATGGAGCGCCTGGCTGTGCATCTGTCGGATGCGCGTGAAATGATGACGAAACTTGGTCCACACGGGCGGCAACTCGATTTCCTAATGCAGGAGATGAATCGCGAAGCGAACACCATAGGTGCCAAGGTGCATCAAGTTGAAGCGGGTCGCATTGCGATACGCCTGCGCACCAGCATCGATCAGGTGCGCGAACAGGTGCAGAACATCGAATGACCCTTGCACAAGGTGCCGAAGCGCCCCGACGGGGCTTGATCATGCTCGTTTCCGCGCCCTCCGGTGCGGGCAAGACCAGCCTGGTTCGCAAACTCATGGAACGTGATGCTCGCCTGCGGATGGGAATCTCGCACACCACGCGTCCCGCGCGCGGTAACGAGCGGGAAGGGCGCGACTATTATTTTGTGTCCGAGGAGAAGTTTAATGACATGCGCGCGGGTGGCGAGTTTCTTGAGTGTGCCAATGTCTTCGGGCACATGTACGGCACTTCGCGGCGCATGATTGATCAGCTCTTGAGAGAAGAAAAGGACGTGATTTTGGAAATTGACTGGCAGGGGGCCGCGGAGCTTCGAAGAAAAAACTACGCCGACGCCAGCGTATTCATAGTGCCGCCGAGGCTCGAGTCGCTGGCAAGTCGCTTGAGCGGGCGCGGCTTGGATGCCGAGACGGTCATTGAAGGACGCCTGCGGGCGGCAAGACACGAGATTGCTCAGTACAAGGACTATGACTATCTGTTGGTCAATGAGGATTTTGATCGTGCCGTGGATGCGTTAGGCGACATCATTCGCGCTGAAAGGTGTCGCACCTCCAAGGTGGGCCTGCAAAGGGCGGAACTTATTGAAGCCCTACTTGAGGGAGGAGAAGACGACTGATGGCACGGTCTCTGGTCATTGTGGAATCGCCGGCGAAGGCCGCCACCATCAATCGTTATCTCGGCCCAGACTTCGTGGTGAAGTCGAGCGTGGGCCATGTGCGGGACTTGAAGAAGCAGGGCATGGGGCTTGAACCTAAGAACGGCTGGAAAGCGCACTATGAGGTGGATCCCGATAAGAAGAAGGTCATTTCTGACCTGAAGCGGGCCGCGTCCAAGGCCGAGCAGGTGTTTCTCGCGACCGACTTGGACCGGGAGGGAGAGGCCATCGCCTGGCATTTGCGCGAACTGATTGGCGGCGACCTTGATCGGTTCAAGCGGGTGATCTTTAGCGAGATCACGCGGAACGCCGTCAAGAGCGCGTTCGAGAATCCGAGCGAACTCAATATGGATCGCGTCAATGCCCAACAGGCGCGCCGATTCCTTGATCGCGTGGTTGGCTTTGAACTCTCGCCGCTGCTTTGGCAGCGCATAGCGCGAGGACTGTCCGCGGGCCGTGTGCAATCAGTCGCCGTGCGCATGATTGTCGAGCGTGAACGTGAAATCCGACGCTTTGTACCGGAAGCCTATTTTGAGATCAGTGCCAATCTCACACGTGCAAAGGATGGGCCATATGATTTCAAGGCGGTGGGTGCGGATGGTAAGAAGGCGGAGAGATTTGACGCGGAACCAGCACGTAGGATTGTTGATAGGTTGAAGGCCGCCGGGCGCATTGAAGAACTCAAGCGAACCGAACGCAAGAGTCGAAGCCGTCCTTCGCCGCCGCTCATCACATCGACCCTGCAACGCGAGGCGACTCGCCTGGGATTTGGCATCACCCGCACCATGCGCTTGGCGCAGCAACTCTACGAGGCGGGATTGATCACTTACATGCGCACGGATTCCACCAACTTGTCGAGTGAAGCCGTGGCCGCCTGCCGCGCGCACATCGAACGCGAGTATGGCAGCAAGTACCTGCCAAGGAAGCCGAGGCTCTACACCAGCAGATCAAGTGCGCAGGAAGCCCACGAAGCCATACGCCCGACGGATGTCAGCCGCCGTAGTGAGTCGCTCAGCCTTGGCAAGGATACGGCCCAGGCGCGACGCCTGTATGAACTTATTTGGCGGCGCTTCGTTGCCTGTCAGATGGAAGATGCCGTCATTCTCTCGGTGAGCCTGCTTGCCGAGGCGGACGAGATTCGACTCAAGCGCAGGGGCACAAGCATCCTCTTTGACGGCTATGGCCTTGTCGCGCCGAGGAGCGGCAAGGAAGAAGTGACCATGCCGGATTGGGAGAGCTACTCCAAACCACCGGACGACCGCAAAACGCCATTTGTCCCGGTGGTTATCCAAGACGATGTAAAGTCCGAACAGAAATTCACCAAACCCAAACCTCGCTTCACCGAAGCGGCGCTGGTGAGGGATTTGGAAAAGCACGGTATCGGTCGTCCATCCACCTATGCGAGCATCATCCAGACCATACAGGCCAGGGGCTATGTGCGCTTGGAGAACAAGGCCTTCTATGCCGAACCCATAGGTGAAGTGGTGACTGATCGCCTGATGGAGTGCTTCCCGAACCTGATGGACTACGGGTTTACATCCGAGCTTGAGGAGGAACTCGATCAAATCGCGCTCGGAAAGCTTGATTGGATTCAGGTGCTCGACAGCTTCCATCAAGAGTTTTCTGAGCTGCTTGGCGAAGCGCGAACGAGTGAAAACGGCATGAGACGGGCCGCGGCGGCGCAAACACCGGTGGCCTGCCCAACCTGCACACGCCCCATGAAGCTTCGTATTGGCAAGTCAGGCATGTTCCTCGGCTGCTCTGGATTCGACTTGCCAGAAGCGGAGCGATGCCGCAATACCTTGTCGCTTGAGCCTTTCGAGACCAAACCTGCGCCCAATACAGACCCTGGCCAGACGCGAGAGCAAGTCTCGACCCAACGACGCCAGTGTGATGTGTGCGCTTCTCCCATGGATGCCATGCTGATCGATGATGGACGCAAACTGCACTTGTGCACGCGTCGGCCCGAGTGTCAGGGGGCCGCTCTCGAAGAAGGGAGCTTTATGCATGAACCAGCCTCGGGAGCGGGTTTTGAATGCGATCGCTGCGGCAGTGCCCTGATTGCCAAGAAGGGCCGCTTTGGGCGGTTTTTCGCCTGCAGTAATTCAAATTGCGGCAACACGCGCAAGATGCTTGCGAACGGGGAGCCAGCACCCGCAAGAATGACGCCGGTAGCCTTGCCTTCGGTTCGCTGCGCGAAAGTCGATGATCATTTTGTGCTGCGCGAAGGTGCCAAGGGATTGTTCCTTGCCGCCAGCAAGTACCCAAAATATCGTGAAACGCGTTCACCCCTGGTGAGCGAAATTGCCGAAGTGGGCGAGGCGCTTCCGGAGAAGTTTCAGCATCTCGCCAAAGCGCCTCAGCAGGACCCTGATGGAAATGCGACCGACGTTCGCTTCTCGACCAAGCTTGGGAAGAGCTTCCTCGCTAGCCAGGTGGACGACAAACCAAGCAAGTGGCGAGCTTTTTTTGATTCGCAAAAAGGCGTTTGGGAGTGGGTCGAATCGCGGCGACAAACTCAGGCGAAGCGAAGGCAAAAAGGACGCGGCAAAAAGGCCTGATGCGCACGCCTAAGACCGATCGTGTGCATCGCGTGACGCTCTTTGTGCCGGTTTAGGCGACTTGATGACCCTTCCCAAGCCCTTTGTTCCCGTT
>CAZNYE010000431.1:0-8430 GCA_964577185.1 uncultured Pseudomonadales bacterium
TACTACGCCCGGGTACTCGAGAATCCGACCTGTCGCTGGAGCACCCTGCAATGCCAGGCGGCTGGCGTAAACCCATTTTCCGATCACTGCCCAGCAGAGGCGCTCGCCGCCAACGAGCGCGCGCACGAACTAGGTGCCGAGGGCAACGTGTACGGCAAGTGTTGCCTCAAAGAATCTGAACAAGCCTTCTATTCACCGCTCATCCAAGAACGGGCATGGACATCACCGATCTGGTACAAGCAAGCAGAATGACAAAATGAACACACCAAAAAGGGACACACATGAACTGGCAGACCCCGAAACTCCTATTGACTGCAGCCTGCTGCGCGCTTTGGGCACCGATTTGTTTCGCCGAGAAACCAAACGTCATCATCATGGTGGCGGATGATCTCGGCTGGGCGGATGTCGGCTATCACGGCGGGGATATAGACACCCCAGCGCTGGATTCGCTGGCTCGAGATGGAGTGCAACTCAATCGCTTCTACACCACCCCCATCTGTTCCCCTACGCGTGCGGCCCTGATGACCGGACGCAATCCCATGCGCCTCGGCGTGGCCTATGGCGTGATCCTCCCTTGGGATACGATTGGCATAGACCCTGCCGAGCGGTTCCTGCCAGAGGCCTTTCTCGATGCGGGCTATCAGACCGCTATGGTCGGCAAATGGCACTTGGGCCATGCACAACAGACCTACCATCCCAACAATCGCGGATTCGAGCACTTCTATGGGCACCTACACACGGAAGTCGGCTATTACCCACCCTTTGCGAATCAGGGCGGGAAGGACTTTCAGGTCAATGGGGTGAGCATAGACGATCAAGGATACGAGACCTTTCTGCTTGCGGACGAGGCCAGCCGCTACATCCGCGAACGCGACCCGGAAAGACCCTTCTTCCTCTACATGCCGTTTCTTGCACCCCACACGCCACTCGATGCGCCACCAGAACTCGTGGCGAAATACGCCGACATAGAGACCGAGTTGCCACCCGCGCGCAGCTATCACACCGACGGAACGCGCGAGGCCGCGAGACAACGCGGCGTGCCAAGTGCACGTTCCATGTACGCGGCGGTGGTGGATGCCATGGATCAGGCCATAGGGCAGGTGCTCGGCACACTCGATGATGAAGGCATCGCTGAAAACACACTCGTCCTGTTCATGAGCGACAATGGCGGGGCGGCCTATTCTGTCGGTGGTGCCAACAACGCACCACTTCGTGGTGGCAAGGGCGAGGTGTTCGAGGGTGGCATTCGCGTGGTGGCGTCCTTGCGCTGGCCGGAGCGTCTTGAGGCCGGGGGCATCATGGATGAAATCATGACCGTCATGGATGTATTTCCGACGCTCATGGATGCGGCGAAAATAGCGCCTGGGGCGCATCGCGACTGGGATGGCAGCAGCCTCTGGTCATCCATAGACCAAGGGGCGAGAGCGCCGCGCAATGACTATGTGTTCTTCGCCTCGGAAACGCCCATTTACGGAATGTTCAATCTCACCCTGTTCAACCAAGATTGGAAGCTGGTGCAGGAGATCATCCAGGACCAGACCGACACCAACATTACCAACTATCTATTTGATGTCGCAAACGACCCGAACGAGTATCAGAATCTGGCCGAAGCCCATCCCGACAGGGTCGCGGCAATGGATAGGATCATCAGGCAATGGCGCGCGACCTACCCCATCTACGGAACGCGCTCCTATCTCATAGGTCCACCGGGTTGGCGTGCGCCAAAGGATTGGGCCAGCTTTCCAAGATCCATCGAAACGCTGCAAGAGGGCCCAGCGCAAGGCATGATGCCTCCAGGTTTCGAAAAGGCGCTCGATGCCATGCACGGCGAACGCGGCCGACTGATAGACGCCTGCGAAAGCCAATGGCCACTTGACGAGGTGTGCGACTAGCTGGTGTGAGAGAAGCAGGAGTCCAACCCCCTGTTCAAGGAACAAATCCCAGTGCCCTCGGAGGCGGGCGGGGCATGGAGTCTGCGCCTTAGAACGGATTTGAGGGCACCTGGTGTCACGCGAAAGAGAAAATTGTCGTTTCTGGGATCGAACGTGTCACACAATCACCAACATTCGACAGCCACGAGGTCAATTGTGTCACGCCAGCCCACCCAGTTTTTCTGCCGCGCAGACTCTATGCGCCGCCCCTACGAATGCGGAACCGCGGCTCCTGCCGGGTGCGGTAGGCGGTGATCATCTTCCGCGAATGTCCCTGAGAAACTCATCGGTGCTTCCACCATGTCCAAGTATCCCGAACACGAGATCTACGGGATGGTCAGCCGCCGTCTGTTTCCGGATGAGCAATCCCTCACGGGTAGCAATCATCTCGACTTTAGCTGGGTTATTTATACCAAGTCGTTCTCGCAGCTCTTTCGGAATAGTGACCTGGCCCCGTTCAGATATCCGCTTGACATAGCGAACATTAGAATCTGATGCGGAGGACTGTACTTTCGTTGGCATACCCGATCTATAACTCCGATCTGATGGATGTGGTCCCGCTGCTGTTGCGACTACGGCTTGGATGATGGGCGGTTTGGTGGTGTCCGGCCCCTGCGCTCGACTTCACTGTCCCCACTAAGCAGAACCTGAAAACCAGCCTGACGGAAATGACCATCACTGGTCAGGGCCTGCGTTAGTTCGAGCCTCCTCATGACCACAAAGCTGAGGCAATCGGTGAATGACCAAGCCTTATCCGAGTGCTGAAGGCAAAAAACCCTCGTTTCATGAAAGCGTTCGGGTGTCGTCCACTCAATCCGAATGACGGACGATGTGTCTATGGATTCAAACAGGGGTGCGATGAGTTGCTGATAGCCACGTGTCCTGAGCAGGGTTACCGTCTCGTCGAGCACGTAGTCCGTTGTAACAAATCGCGTACGCTCTTTTGCGGCCCGTGCCATGATCGCAGATGCTCTTTGATGCATGCGGTCCCGCTGCACCAGTAGCGAATAAAACCCACTTGTGTCAATGAACGTTTCAGATGCCACTTGTCACTGACCATACACTATGGCATCCATCTCCTCGTTGCTGAGTGTTTCACCCTGGTCGACAGAGATGTCCGTCAAGCGATAGATGGGGTCGTCAATATCTGGAGCGGCCGTGTTGTAGGGAGAAAGCCGAGCGACAGGATTGCCACGATAGGTGAGGACAAACTGTTCACCTTGTTTCACTCGACGCAGAACTCCCTCCGCATCTTGTCGAAGTTGCACCATGGAAATCGAGGCCACGACTCTAGTACTTCAAGTTGAAGTTGATGTTCATGTTATGCTGGCAATCTGTGAATTGCAAATGAGAGCCGTACCGCGTGCTGGCCAGATAACCATGGTGATACGTGGTTGCGCCTACCGACTCACGCTGCGCGTGATGCCGCCTCGGTACTTTTCCCACTCCTCTCCCGCATAAAACTGACGGAAGAAATTACGAAAGTCGCTAATCGGTCCGTCTCCCGCGCAAAGTGGCGGTGTCTCTATATACTTCTGCCGGTCCCACACTACCTTGTCCTGATCAAGCTGTTTGCAGATGTCCTTGATCATGGCTCTCGCGAGGCCTCCCTTTGGGCCATCGCGGTCGGCCTTGAGTTGCGTGAAGGCAAACCGCAGATGGGTGGTGTCCCTCGCGATCGGCGTCACGCCAGTCACGAGCAAGGTCTCGCACATGCCCGTGAAGCGCGTCCAAGGCTGACCGCTGCCATCCACCCCATAAGCAATCGTGCCGCTCACCGTGCCCTGGGGCGTCCCCATCTGTACATGCACCTCGGCGGTGCGCTTGTGACCGTCGAAACCGATGTCGTAATTTGGGTAGTTGGCGACCCCGTGAATGTACTTGAAATGTGCGCTATCCGCCCCGTTTTCGGCGATGGTTTGCATGGGGCCGTAGACGATCCACTCGTGCTTTTCGTACTCGGTCCAATCCGGATGCCCAACCTCCTGGAAATGGGCGACTTCGTAGCTAGGCGGTTTGTTTTCCGGGTGATACCAAGCCCACACAAAACCATTGGCCTCGCGGGTCTCATAGGCACGTTCACAGGAAGGCTTTCTCATCCTCGGCGGAATGGTCTTCGAATAAGGAATCTCCGCCACTGCACCCTCCCCGTCCCAACGCCATGAATGCAGGGGACACTGCAGGTGATTGCCATCGACCTTGCCGCCATAGCCCATATGCGCGCCAAGATGCGCGCAATAGGCATCAAGCATACGCGCCTTGCCGTCTTCGCCGCGCCATGCAACCAAGTCGCGCTCAAAGTAGTGCAGAGGCTTGACCTCACCGACCGCGAGATCTTCGCTGTAACACATCACAAACCATCCGTATGGCATGGGAACCGTGATGCCGCGTTCTTCCGCGCTTCGGCCACCCACCACAGGATCCATTCGCCAACGGGCAAGCGCATCCTTATCGAGATCCTTGAGTTGATCCCACACCAGTACCGGCGCGGTACGCGTGTCTCGAATGTCGGCGAATTGGTTCATGCTGCTTCTCGCTTATGTCGTCTAGTTGTTGGATGCCGTTGGCAGGTTAAACACTCGGCGCGCGTTCTCGCTCAGGAATTTCCGCCAAATGGTCTCGTCTCTGAAGGGCACTTGCAGCAACTCGCTAAAGATCCTGTCGAGACTCAGTCCCGCCGGGTAGTAGCCGGCGTACAGGATCTTGTCGGCACCGCGCGTATTCGCATAGTTGATGATGGACTTTGGGTAATACTTGGGCGCAAAGGCTGAGGTCGAATAGTAGAGGTTCGGCCACTTGAGCATGAGCTTGATAGCGAGTTCTTCCCAGGGTTCGCCACCGTGACGCATCACGAACTTGAGTTCGGGGAAGTGGTAGCAGACCTCGTCGACAAGACCCACGTGTTGTGGCGCCATGGGCACACGCGGACCTGGTACTCCAACGTTCACCAAGATTGGAAGATCTAACTCGCAGCAGACACCATAGATGAGCCACATGCGTCGATCATCAATTGGCACCTGTGGATTGCAGCCGCAAGGAAACACCGACACTGAGTGAATACCAAAATTCGCGTGCGCCTCTCGGGTGGAGCGCACGGCATCCATGCCTTGATTGGGATCAACCGGAAAGTCGAAAATGAATCGCTCGGGATAGGTTTGTTTGGCACTCTTGGCCGCCTCAGAGCCCTTAAAGTACCCGACCAGCGCGATGTCGATGCCGTACTTGTCCATTTCCCCCACGAGGAACTCCACGTAGTCGTCCGTTTTTTCGAGCACCGGCACATCGCGAAACATGTACTGGGCTGGCATCTTGAATTGCTCGATGCTCTCCTTGTCTTTGAGAAGCGGCAGGAAGCTCTCATACCACTCTTCGTTGGTTTCGCTGACGGGAATGCCCATCATCAGATCGACGACGGGGATCTGGCGCATTTCTTCAGGGGTCATGGTCGGGGTTCACTGGTTCGATGAAGTGGATTCTTGTTTAACAAGGCGCTTGATGGTCTTGCCGGAGGCATTGCGCGGTAGAGGATCTGGTCGCACTAGAATCCGCTTGGGCACCTTGTATCTGGTGAGGTGCTGCAGGCAGTGGTCAAGCAGCATGGCCTCGTCCAAAAACTTTCCGGACTGCGGAACAACGACTGCCACCAATTTCTCTCCCAATCTTTCATCAGGCAGCCCGAATGCCGCGCTTTCACGCACGTCCGGGTGCAGGTCCAAGGCGCGTTCGACTTCTGCACAGTAGATGTTCTCGCCACCTGAAATCACCATGTCGGTTTTACGATCAACAATGTAGAGGCGACCCTGTTTGTCGAAATAGCCAAGATCTCCGGTCGCAAACCATCCTTGCTCATCGAATGGCGAAGTTTCTTGTCCAACATAGCCGGTCATGAGCGCTGCACCGCGAATATGAAGCTCTCCCGTTTCATGGGCTGGCAGGCGATGGCCATGCTCATCGCGGACTTCGGCATCAATGGTCGAAACAACTCGGCCAACCGAGCGTGGATTCTCAATGAACTCCGCTCCCACGGCGAGGGTCACAGTGCCGTTGCTTTCCGTCATGCCATAGCCACTGCCCATGACCACAGAGGGAAAGGTTTGGTGAATGTCTGCTAGCAGCGCGGGAGGCGTGGCCTGTCCCCCGACCGACATGTTGAGCAGGCTCGACAGATCAAATTGCTCGCGTGCATTGAGGCGCAGGAGATCTCGATACATGGTCGGCACCGCCGGAAACGCAGTGACCTTCTCGCGCTCTATGAGTTCAAGTGCCTTTTGCGCATCCCAGCGCGGCATGAGCACTAGCTTGCCGCCCTGCAACAAACTACTGAGAAAGACCGCGTGACATCCGCTGACATGAAAAAGGGGAAACACCAGCAAGTTGACCGGTGGCGGACGCATACTGACAAGCGTCTCGTAGTCAATTCCGTAGGCTTCGGCGAGTCGCGCGGCGATCAGCGCGCTTGAGTATTCAATTGTCTTGAGCGCTGTCAATACACTCTCGTGTGAAAGCGATGCCGCCTTGGGCAGCCCAGTGGTGCCACTGGTGAACATGAGCAGTGCTTCGTCGTCTGGATGCCGAGGCGTTTCGGGCAGCGCAAGGCCCTCCGTGCTGGAAATGACCTGCTCTAGTTCAGCCATGGTCAGGGCCTCGACCTCGGACGGATACTCGTCTCGCGAATGGATGCACAAGCGGCATTGGGTGGAAGTGAGGCAATGCTCGAACTCCTCAGAACTCGCGCGTGCGTTTATGAGCGCTGGAACCGCGCCCAAGGCGGCGATGGCGATACAGCTCAGCAACCACTCGGGTGAATTCGGCAGGGCAAGGCCGATTCGATTCCCCGGCTCAATTTCATGTGTTACTCGAAGGTGCTGTGCTAGACGTGCGGCGCGAGCACTGCATTCGGCATAGGTCGGTCGAACCTCTTCATGAACTACGAATTCCCGTTCAGAGAAGGTGTGAAGACACTTGAACAACTGTGCGAGGTACTCGTGGTTCTTTTGAAACACGCGAACTGTATAGCCATCGCGCGACTGCTCGCGGACGGCATAGTCTGTGGCCAGTTGAGGCGGAATATTGTGCACTGGGCAAACTGCTACGACTCTGAAACAGGATAGTTCCCCTGGCGACAATTTTACATTTGCGCAGTTAGACTAGGCGAAACTTGCGAAAAGCGAAACCACAAGAGCGAATATGGAACGATTCACAGCCCAAGTCGGACTGGTCACCGGTGGCAGCGAAGGTATTGGCCTTGCCATTGCGCGTCGACTCATTTCGGAGAGCGCGACCGTCTACGTCTGCGGCCGCAGGGCGGATGTGCTGGCCTCGGCAGGCGAGTCTCTGGGAGCACAAGCACACACCCGACAGCTTGATGTCGCCGATGCGTCCGCCTTGCAGGCATTGATCACCGAAATTCAGGATGCTCACGGACGCTTTGATTTTCTTGTCAACAACGCCATGCACGTCGGCTGGAGCGGGATTGCGGATACTTCCCTAGAAGCCTTTCAGCAGGATTTTCGCGTGAACGTCGATGCAGCTTTCGCGAGCACGCAGGCGGCCATGTCCGTCATGGCGGCGGCGGGCAGGGGTGCCGTTCTCAATATCTCCTCTATCAACGGTCTCTTGGCCACCGAAAACATGGCGGCCTATTCGGCATCCAAGGCAGCCCTTATTCACTTCTCCAAGTGCGCGGCCATGGAGGCTGCACCACATGGTGTGCGCATCAACGTGATTGCCCCAGGGGTGATCGCGACACCAAGCACCAAGGCGGCGTTGGGCGGCGTTCCGGGATATACGCAAGCGGTCGCGGGCGGCGTACCCATGAATCGACTCGGAGAACCTGAAGAGGTGGCCGCTTCTGCCGCTTTTCTGCTCTCCGACGACGCTGGCTATGTGACCGGTGTTTGCCTTTCGGTCGATGGTGGCAAGGCGTCGCAGTTGGTGGTGCCGCCACCGCCCGGCATCTAATTTCAATCTGTAGAGGACTTTCAAGGAAACGAAATGAGTGATATGGACCTCAGCGGCAAGGTAGCGGTCGTGACCGGCGCTGGACAGGGAATGGGCCGCGCAACCGCGCGCTTGCTAAGCCGGAGAGGGGCGAGCGTCGCCGCTCTGGACTTGAACGAGGCCGGAGCGGCTGAGACGATTGACGGCGTGCCTGGACCAGCCTTGGCCCTCGCCTGCGACGTCAGTGACAGCGCCGCTGTGAATGAGTCATTTGACAAGATCGAAGCCGAATTCGGACCGATTGGCGTACTTGTCAACAACGCCGGCATAGGTCGCGCGCCCAATGATGGCAGCGACGAGATGTATGAACTCATGGCCAAGCGCAGCGCCGAACTCGAAGCCGGAGGTGCGCCAGAAACCCATGTCGATCATCTGGTCCACATGCAAGACGAAGGCTGGCGAAGCGTGTTGGCAGTGAATCTCGACGGTGTCTTCTACTGCACACGGGCGGCGGTGCGTTCCATGGCCAAAGCCAGTATCTCCGGTTCGATCATCAGCA
>CAZNYE010000432.1:0-5251 GCA_964577185.1 uncultured Pseudomonadales bacterium
GCTCACCTCAATCTCTCACCTGACACTTTCCGCGCACCACCGCCTTACAGGCTTCCTTGAGTATGAAGAGGAGGGCTTTGGGCAGGCAGCCGCCGCCAGTTTCTTTGGAGACCCGAACTACAGCGCCGGTGTAAGCACCCAATCGGCGGCCTTGGAGCATCTTGCCAACTGGAGAGACTTGTCCACGTCGCTTTCGGTGCGCTACGACACGCATAGTGATTTCGCAAACGTCACCAGCTACCGGGTGGCGCTTCGCTATCCGGTGCGACCAAAATTCTCGATCTTTGCAAGCCTAGGTACCGGAAGCAAGAATCCAAGCTTTATTGAGCGATTCGGCTATACGCCGGATAGCTTCATAGGCAACCCCAACCTGCGTCCCGAACACAACCGCCATGCGAGCCTTGGATTGAATTGGTGCGGAGAAGGGTCGGTGTGTGTCCTTCTTGCCCTGTTCCAAGACAAGCTGCACGACGAGATCAATGGCTTTACCTGGAATGGCATGGGATTCACGGCCGTGAACCTCAATGGGAAAAGTGACCGCCAGGGAATGGAGCTTCGAATAGATGCGGAGATCTCTGGAATGGCCTTGAGCGGCGCGTACATGTTCATCGATTCGAGCTCACCCGATGGCGCAACCGAAGTTCGACGCCCACGACATCAGGGGCATGTGTCCTTGAAGCAGAGCTTCATGCAAGAGAAGCTCGACCTGCTCTTAGGGGCAAGGCTCACCGGCGATAATCTTGATCTAGATTTTTCGACCGGGCAAGAACGAGTGATTGACCTACCCGGACGCGAACTCATGTATTTCACCGCGCGTTACACGCTCTCGCAGAACATCTTGGTGTACCTCAAGGTCGAGAACATGCTCGATGATGATGGACAGGAGATTTATGGATTCGCGCCTCCCGGGCGACGCGCCTCGCTCGGTGTTCAGGTTCGTTGGTGATGCTCGAATAGCCTGACCTTCGCTTCGTAAGGCATCGAATTGGCCCGCTTCGCAGTACAGTGGGAAGAAAGTCCGCACCATAACTCCGAAGTTGGCACTAGAATAGCGCCTTCCCCAAGTCGCATAGAGAGGTGCCCGTGCCAAAACTGACATTCATTACGCACGATGGTGAGGTTCACGAGGTGGAAGGCGAATTGGGCCGCTCAGTGATGAACGCCGCCATCGATAATCTCATTCCAGGTATCGATGCCGACTGTGGTGGCGAATGTGCCTGTGCAACCTGTCATGTATATGTCGACGACGGGTGGCTGGACAAGGTGGGAGAACCGGACGAGGCCGAGGACGCCATGCTTGACCTCAATCCAGAACGAGCACACAACTCTAGATTGTCGTGCCAGATCCCGGTGACCGACGCGCTTGATGGCTTCCGAGCCCGAGTGCCAGAATTTCAGATGTGAACACTTGAAGACAGCAACTACCTATGTCTGCCGAACCCGATGCCTTCATAAAAACTTCAGAAACCTCTGATAACCCGTTCTATTCGAAGGAGAACCCACAGCCTTATGTGGATCCCTACAGCCTACCACTCGAAGAAGTAAGCCCGGCCAATCCGAGCTTTTTCTTTCAGAACAAGCACTGGGATTACTTTAGGCGATTGCGCGAGGAAGCGCCCATACACTACACCGCAGAGAGCGAGTTTGGTGCCTATTGGTCGCTTACTAAATATAAGGACATCAAATATTTGGATACTCATCACGAGACCTTTTCCTCGTACCCTGCGATTACTGTGGGCGAGCCAGACGAAGAATTGCCGCTTCCCATGTTCATCGCCATGGACCCGCCACAGCACGGTGCTCAGCGAAAGGCGGTGAGTCCCGTCGTGGGGCCGCGAAACCTTGCGGCGCTACAACCCATTATTCGCAAGAGAGCTGGTGCCATTCTCGACAGTCTGCCAGTCGGTGAGACCTTCAACTGGGTTGATCGTGTGTCCATAGAACAGACAACGCAGATGCTCGCCACCTTGTTCGATTTCCCGTTTGAAGAACGCCACAAGCTCACACGATGGTCGGATGTCACGACCGCGACACCTGGCTCCGGAACGGTCGAATCCGCAGAAGCCCGACGTGCCGAGTTGATTGAATGCCGTGATTATTTCAATCGCTTGTGGGAGGAGCGGGTTGGCAATACCGAAGGGAACGACCTGATCTCCCTCATGGCCAACGATCCGAGCACCCAGGAAATGCGCCAGGATCAGTTTCTAGGCAATTTGGTGTTGCTCATAGTCGGCGGCAACGACACTACGCGCAACTCTCTTTCGGCGGGCGTGTACGCACTGAATCAATTCCCTGAGCAGTTCGACAAGCTGCGCGCCAACCCACAGCTTATTCCCAACATGGTGTCAGAGATCATTCGTTGGCAGACCCCGCTTTCGCACATGCGTCGTCGGGCGCTGCAGGACGTTGAAATCAACGGACATAAGATATGCGAAGGCGACAAGGTGGTGATGTGGTACGTCTCCGGCAACCGCGATGGTGAAGTCTTCGACAATCCAGATGACTTCGATATCGAGCGCCCGAACGCGCGCGCGCACACCTCATTTGGTTTTGGCATACATCGCTGCATGGGAAATCGTGTGGCAGAAATGCAGCTGAAGATCGTTTGGGAGGAACTCCTCAAGCGATTTCGTCATGTCGAAGTGGTCGGGGAGCCGGAGCGCATATTCTCGTCCTTCATACACGGCTACGCGGAGCTTCCGGTGCGGCTGCATGCTCGCTAGCCGATTACCAGACGAAAAGGGGCGCGTCGAAAAGGACACACAGCGAAGGACTAACGATGGATGTGGAAATACCCCAGTACCTCAAGGCGTATCTTGAGGAGCTTGACAATTTCATCGAGGACGAGATAAAGCCCCTGGAAGAAGCCGACGACAATATTCGCTATTTCGATCACCGCCGCGAGGATGCGCGCACGGATTGGGAGCGTGGCGGGCTGCCCAATGAGCAGTGGGAGATGCTGCTCGGCGAGGCGAGGCGACGGGCCGATGCCGCGGGCCACTATCGCTACCCCCACCCCAGGGAATACGGAGGCAGGGAAGGCGGCAACCTCGACATGGCGGTTATTCGTGAGCATCTGGCCGTGAAAGGGCTCGGCCTGCATAACGACCTTCAAACCGAGCATTCGATCGTTGGGAACAACGTGGGTCTATTGCTGATGATTCGCTACGGCACTGAACAACAGAAGGCCGAATGGATTGATGATATTGCCCAGGGACGACGCGGATTTGCCTTCGGCATCACAGAGCCCGCGCATGGTTCCGATGCCACCTACATGGAAACAACCGCGGTGCGGCATGGCAGTGAGTGGATCATCAATGGTGAGAAAACTTGGAACACCGGCATCCACAAGGCAAAGCACGACCTCATTTTTGCGCGCAGTAGCGGTGAGCCCGGCGACGGGCTAGGTATCACCGCCTTCCTGGTGCCAACCGATTCGCCCGGATTCAAGATCGAGGAGATGCTCTGGACATTCAACATGCCGACCGATCACGGACATATTTCGCTGACCAATGTGCGTGTGTCCGATGAGGCCATCTTCGGCGGAGAGGGCCGGGGACTGCAGGTTGTCCAGCACTTCTTTAACGAGAACCGCATCCGCCAGGCCGCCTCCAGCTTGGGCGCGGCGCAGTTTTGTATCAATGAATCGGTCGCCTATGCGCAAGAGAGGGCGCCTTTCGGCAAGCCCCTCGCGTCGAATCAGGGTATACAGTTTCCCCTGGTTGAACTGCAGACCCAGTGCGAGATGCTGAGGGCGCTCATACACAAGACGGCGGCCTTGATGGACAAGTACGGCGCGTTCTCACAGTCCGATAAGGTGTCCATGTGTAACTACTGGTCGAACCGGCTCTGTTGCGAGGCGGCTGATCGAGCCATGCAAGTACATGGTGGCCTTGGATATTCGCGCCACAAGCCTTTTGAACACATATATCGCCATCATCGACGATATCGTATTACCGAGGGTGCCGAAGAGATTCAAATGCGACGCGTGGCCGGCTATATGTTCGGGTATATGAAGCAGCGTGCGCCGAAGGGTGTGGACGAGTCCTCGGTGGCGGCGCAGGGCAGATGACGTACGAGTCTCTCCTTACTTGGAACGGGAAAGTGGCGACCTGGTGATAGCACCGTGATCGAATGGTTTGCCCGCAATAGCGTCGCCGCCAATTTGCTCATGGTGAGCATTATCTTGGTGGGCGGTTATTCGATCGCCAACATGCTGCGTATCGAAGTCTTCCCTAACTTTGAAACCCGCATGATCGAGGTGCGAGTCGTGCTCCGAGGCGCAACCCCTGAAGATGCGGAGCTCGGTATCGCTACCCGTATCGAAAGTGCCATCAGGGACATACAGGGCGTGGGGCGCTATTTCAGTCGTTCCAATGAAGGAATGACGAGTGTGCGAATCGAGGTGGACGACGACAACGACCCCATTGAGGTGCTTGATCGTGTCAAGAGCGAAGTTGATTCCATCAGCACGCTTCCGGTGGAGGCCGAAAGACCACTCATTCGACTCATGGAGTTTCACGTTGATGTCATCACGTTGATCATTGCCGGGCCCTTCGCGGAGGATGAGATCCGTCTGCAGGCAGAGCGGGTGAGGGACGACATTCGGCGTTCGACGGATGTGGGATTCGTGGAGCTCGCGGCCGTGCGCAACTACGAGATCGCGATCGAGGCCTCACAGGATGATTTGCGCGAATTTGGCCTTTCGTTGCGTGAATTAGCACAGGCTGTACGTTCGAGTTCTTTGGACCTCTCTGCGGGCAATGTGCGCACACAAGGCGGGGATGTGCTCATCCGCAGCCAGGGGCAGGCTTATCGGCGTTCGGACTTTGAGCGCATCGTCGTCAAAACCAATCCCGACGGCACCATCGTTCGTCTCGGTGACGTGGCTCGGGTGAATGACGATTTCAAGGAGGACGCGGTCAAAACGCTCTACAACGGCATGCCGGCCGCCATGGTGCAAGTGAAGAGGAGCTCAGAACAAAGCGTGCTGGAAACCTCTGAATTGGTGAAAGCCTACGTTGCCGATCGTCAGGCGACTCTGCCAAGGGGAATGATCCTCACCTATTGGAGTGATCGCAGCGAAGTACTCAAGGAGCGCCTTGGAATACTGGCCTTGGGCGCGGTTCAGGGAAGTGTCCTGGTGCTCTTGCTGCTGGGTCTCTTTTTGAGGCCGACCATTGCGGTTTGGGTATTCGTCAGCATCCCGGTCAGTTTTCTGGGTGCCGCCGCCGTGCTGCCGGTACTAGAT
>CAZNYE010000433.1:0-3643 GCA_964577185.1 uncultured Pseudomonadales bacterium
GGTGAGGCCATCCGCCTCCCTGCCGAAGAGGACTGAAACTCGTCCCTGGCAAGCCTTTTCGAGCAATTCCGATGCCGCGTCTCTCGGTGTTGCAAGCCGCCAAGCCATGCGCCTTGGTCGCGCCGTGGTACCAGCCACGAAAATCGAGTCCGCAACTGCCTCGGCAAGACTGTCCACGACGCGGGAATCTCCCAGCAAGTCCTTCGCGCCGGCGGCCCGCCACTCCGCTTGAGGATCGGGAAACCGACGCGGTCGCACCAGCACAAGATTCGACAGCTCCATGGTCTTCATGGCGCGCGCCGATGCGCCTATGTTGCCAGGGTGCGATGGCTCAACCAACACCACGCTGACCTTTGAAAGAATCTCAGTCAAGAGCCGTCGCCGCTCTGTTGTGCAAAGAGCCGACTGTAACGCCGGCGCAGTTCAACCTTTTGCACCTTGCCCATTTGATTGCGCGGAAGCTCGGGGATTCGGACGACCTCCTTTGGCAGCTTGAATTTCGCCAATTGGTCCGCCAGTACCTCGCGCAAGCCAGCGACTTCAATATCCTGATCCGAAGCCACGACTGCCACCACGGCCTCTCCGAAGTCATGATGCGGCACGCCGATCACTGCGGACTCGCGAACGCCCGGCAGTTCATCGATGAGCGTTTCGAGTTCCTTGGGATAGACGTTCAACCCGCCGCTGATGATGAGATCCTTGGTGCGACCCGTAATACTGAGGCGACCTTCGCTATCAAGGCTGCCAAGATCGCCGGTGCGCAGGAATCCATCTTCTGTATAGGCTTCCGCTGTCGCCTCAGAATTTCCGAGATAGCCGAGAAACTCACCTGGGCTCTTGACTTGTACTTCTCCTATGCTGTCGCTCGAAGCCTCGGCTCCGCTGACTGCCTCATCTGGGGAAATTCGCAGAGTGACTCCTCTCAGAGGAAATCCAACGGTGCCGGGAACCAGTCTGTCATCGAGCGGGCTGGAGGTCAGAATCATGCCTTCAGTCAATCCGTAGCGTTCAACCACCCTATGCCCCGTACGAGCCTCGAACTGTTCATGGAGCTGCAAAGTCATTGGCGCGGAGCCTGAAACGAACACTCGCATGGTCTCGCAAGCGCCCGCATCAAAGGCTTCAGATTCGAGCAGTCGAGAATAGTGGGTGGGTACGCCCATCATCACCGTAGATCCCGGTAGGAAAGCAAGCACGTCTTCCACATTGAAACGCGGCAGGAACCTCACCTCGCTGCCACTGAAGAACGCGCAGTGAAGCGCCACAAAGAGCCCGTGCACGTGGTAGATCGGCAGTGCATGAAGGAGCACGTCGTCATCTTGCCAATCCCACGCCGCGCGCAGCGCCCGCGCGTTGCATACGAGATTTCTGTGGCTGAGCACTGCTCCTTTCGGGCGCCCCGTGGTTCCAGAAGTGTAAAGGACGGCTGCGGGGTCATCGAGACGCGCCGAACATGGCGCACCAAGCGGCGGACAATCCCGACTGGCCTCGAAAAGTTTGTTCGCCAGCAGCATCCGCGTTCGACCCGATGTCGGGCAAACCTTATCACGCAGCAAAAACACCGGCTCTGCATCCTGCAGGAAATACGCCAGCTCGGACTCCGTGTAGGCGGTATTGAGTGGCACATAGACAAGACCCGCGTAGACGCAGGCGAGATAGAGACACACCGCCTGCGGAGACTTTTCGATTTGCACAAGCACCCGATCTCCGGGTGAGGCACCTCGCTCAAGCAGGTCCGCGCCTAGTTCGCAGGCGCGCTCATGCACCTGATGGTAGGTCCAAGGCTCAGCATGCGGCGGACGCAGGCACACGCGGGACGCATGGGTTGTCGCAGCATCGAACAAAATCTGCGCGAGATTGGTCTTAGCAATTGACATCAAGCCAATAGCGCCCCTCTTCAAGAGGTTGCACGCGCCCTGCTGTCGGAGTCGCGAAGTGCGTGCCGATCACCAGCGTTTGACTTTCGTGCCAATCAGACAGCAAGGATTCGCGCGTTGCCTGAGCCTGTGCCTGGT
Organism: uncultured Pseudomonadales bacterium; assembly: GCA_964577185.1. Classification (GTDB taxonomy): domain Bacteria; phylum Pseudomonadota; class Gammaproteobacteria; order Pseudomonadales; family Azotimanducaceae; genus Azotimanducus. Next base: position 2,016 of record CAZNYE010000433.1, read on the forward strand.
CAGAGTCCGCCGGTGAGCACCACTCGGGCCTCGTCATCTGGCAGGGGTGGTGGAGACAGTCTCCCGTGATCACTGCCTCCTCGCCACGCGAAGATATGCGCACGCTCACATGCCCAGGGGTATGGCCCGGTGTTGACTCAAGCCAGACCTCAGTGGTGATGCTATGGTTGGTTTCCACCAACTTGACCAATCCATGGTCGAATATGGGAAACACCGAATCGGCAAGAATGGTTGTGGTGTGCGAAGACCCATCCTCTCTCCAAAAGGCCCATTCTTCTCGTGCGATCAAGTATTCGGCATTGGCAAAGGTCGGCACCCATTCTCCGTCCACGAGCATGGTGTTCCAACCAACGTGGTCGATGTGCAGATGGGTGCATAGGACCGTGTCGATCGATTCTCTCGGCAGTCCAGCCCGGGCAAGATCATCGAGAAAGCTCGTTTGAAGACCGTTCCAATTGGGAATAGAACGGCCCTGCTTATCGTTTCCGATACAGGTGTCCACCATGATGCGGCGTCCTTCTGATTCCACCACCAGCGCGTGCACGCTCATGACCAGATTCCCGAGTTCGGTGGCGAAGTGCGGCATCATCCATCGCATTGGCTGGCAGGCATCGCGCGTGGCATCCGGCAAAATGAATCGACTGCCGCCGGCGATTTCTAGCTCAACAATACGTGTGATGCGCACATCACCAATCTTCCAATGTTGCATCAATAGGTCTCTGGAGAATTCGTATCCTGAAATTCACAAGCTCGCTTCACCACATCAAGCGCATCCTTAACGCCAGCCGCGAGAAAGCGCGAATCACCCATGATATCGACCATGTGAAAACCCCTCTGCAAGTATTCGACCGCGAGTGCTGGGCTGTGGGTGTATGCGCCCGCGGCAATAGCATGTCGCTCGCAGGCGGCCGCAATCGAATCCACGGCCGCCTCAAATTCCGGCTGCCCCCAACCCCTGCCCGCTTCCATACCGAGCGCCAGCGACAGATCGGACGGACCAATAAACAGACAGTCCACCCCTTCAATTGCCGCGATCTCGTCAACCTTGGCGAGTCCCTCCTCTGTCTCAACCATCAGCACCACCGCGATCTCGTCGTTCGCCCGCTGCCCGTAGTCTGGTCCCGCGTACAGCGCAGCTCGAGCTGGACCGTAGGACCTCATACCAAGCGGCGGATACTTGCAGGCGGCCACGGCGCGCACGGCATCTTCGGCATTGTTGATCATAGGCACGATTACCCCATAAGCACCGGCATCCAGCGCTTTCATAATGATATGGGGTTCGTTCCAGGGAACTCTTACAAACGGCGTGGTGCTGGTCGTGGAGATGGCCGGCAGCATGGTGCATACGTCGGAGAAGTCGACCAAGCCGTGTTGCATATCCACGCAGAGCCAGTCGAAATCGAAATTGGCCATGAGTTCCGCCACCTGTGTGTTGGCGAGAGAAACCCAGGAACCGAGTGTTTGGCGTCCTTCACGCCACGCTTGAAGAGTTTTGTTAGGCCGCATGAAAATCCTTAATTTTGAAATGAACGCCAGTTCTACCCCGGTGGCAAATCTAGGGGCAGCAAACAAGACGAGTGTGACATGGTAAACGAAGAAGGATGTGTTTCAGTCAGACTACAGCATGC
>CAZNYE010000434.1:0-1652 GCA_964577185.1 uncultured Pseudomonadales bacterium
CCTCTCGGACGACCGATGCGGGAATACGAGCAAGATACGAATCGGTGCTGAGACCTAGGTTTGAGCAAGTGACAAAGACATTGTTCACGTCGAGCAGCAAGGCGCAGCCGGTGCGCCGAACCAACTCAAGCAGGAAGCTCGGCTCGTCCATGGATGAATCACGAAACGTGAGATAGGTGGACGGATTCTCGACGAGGATTTGTCGGCCCAATTCGTCTTGAACGCGACCAATATTGTCGGCAACCTGGCGCAAGGATTGCTCGTTGTATGGCAGCGGCAGCAGATCGTTGTAGTAGACATTGGGGCCACGGCACCAAGCGAGGTGTTCAGACACGAAAGCGGGTTGATATCGCTCGATGACTTTGCGGAATCTGTTCAGATGCCGCCGGTCAATTCCCTGCGCCGACCCGAGAGAAAGACCGGTGCCATGAATAGAGAGCTGATACTTACCAGCCACCGTTCGCATGTGGGCATGGGGGGCCCCGCCCTCGCCCATCAGATTCTCCGCGTGGACTTCGAAGAACTCCACGCAGTGAGCATCGGGAGCAAGGCGGAGGACCTCCTCGAAGTGTTGTGACTTGAGACCAAGACCAACGAGCGGGCCCGGACCATCTTTCCGCCGCGGCTCGCTGGTCACTTCAATGTCTCAATCCGGACGATAGAATCTCAGTATTGCGCGGACCGCGGGCGCTTTCTTCTCAGCGTTTTCACATTCTGAGATGTGAAGGCGCCTGAAGCCTATCCTTCGGATTCCTCTTCGCCACCCGGCTCAAGGCTTCCACCTGCCGCTTCGCAAGCTTCGGCGCTTTCGACCACCTTCCACGCATACGGATCATTGTCTACCGTGGAAGTGCCCGCACAAGAATTGTTTCCGGCAGATGCACAATCGTTCTCACCCGCAGCGGCGATCCCATAGCACTTGACATCCGCGTCCTGGGCGTCGGCATCTCCATCCTCGGATGCTATTGAAGCACCAGCTGAAAGGGCGAAGGCCGCGGCAACAGCACCGGCAACAAAAAGGGAAGAAGTTTTTCTCTCGATCATTAAAAATGCTCCAGTAAGAAGGGGTGATGGCCGAGCGGCCAAGGGGCATCCATGATACATGAGAAGGGCGTGAGAAAAGTCTCGCTCACAAGAAGTTTGGCAGTTCTCATTTTCGCGTCTGACCTCATCTGCACAAATGAGCGGTCTTGTGTATAGGTACACGAGCCGAGGTGTTCGAATCTTCTCTCTCGCCGTCCACTGCGCGGCCACATGCGTGCCAAGGCTCTTGCATCGCTATAATGCGCGTTTTGCCCTTCCTTTAGAGAGGATCAGTGTCTTGAAAGCTCTCGTGGCCAGCGCATCTGGTCTGGCATTGTTGCTAGTCAACCTTAATCTTCTTGCAGCACCGCCTGGCACACGTGACGAAATAAGCGCGCGCTTGCTTCCTGCAGGCGAGCTTTGCTTGGAGGGCGATGAATGCGGTGTCGCGGCCGTGATTGTCGCCGCAGGCAATCGGAGTGGACAAGAAATCTATGATTCCTTTTGTTTTGCCTGCCATGCAACCGGTGTATCCGAGGCACCAATTTTCGGCGATGCCGCCGGTTGGGCAGATCGACTCGAAAAGAGCATGGATGAACTCTGGCAAACCACACTCGTAGGTCTCAATC
>CAZNYE010000435.1:0-6385 GCA_964577185.1 uncultured Pseudomonadales bacterium
CGAAACCCCGCCCATGCCCTCAGCCGCTCCGCCGCTGATCGCCCACCAGCTCCCGGAGCTCGTGCGATGCCTCGCTCGTTCGATCCGTGTGCCCGACGACCCAACCCCTGAGTCTGCTCGCGAACGTGCCGTGGCGACTGCCCGCCGCCGTCTCCCCGACACCGGGGCAGCCGCCCGACGCGACCGTGTTGCCCAGCTGCCGAGACCCATCGCCCGCGCGAGACCACCCGCGTGCTTGCGCACGCGCCTCAGCTGAAACCTCGTCCGCGCTCTCGACCGTTCCGCCGATGGTCGCCAGCCAGCCCCTGCGTTGCCTCTGCCGTCCGGTCCGCGTGCCTGCCGACCCAACCCTCAGGTCTGTCCGAGAACGCGCCGTAGCGACTGCCCATCGCCGTCGCCCCGACACCGGGCAGCCGGCCGGCGCGCCAGTGCCACCCACTGCCGAGACGCCCCGTCCGCGCGAGACCACCCACGCACTTGCGCACGCGCCTCAGCTGAAACCCTGTCCGTGCTCTCAGCCGCTCCATCAGCGTCTCCCGCCAGCCCCTGCGTTGCCTCTGTCGCCCGTTCCGCGTGCCTGACGACCCAACCTGGGTCTGCCCGAGGACGTGCCGTGGCGTCCCGCTGCTCGGCTTGCGCTGATCCTCCTCCGCCGCCGCCCTGACACCGGGGTGGCCGCTTGGCGCGACCGTGCCGCCCAACTGCCGAGACGCATCGCCCGCGTCGCTGACCGCTCTGTCGCTGACCGTCCATCAGCCCCTCGTCTCGTGCGATGTCCCGACCCTCCGATCCGCGCACCCCTCCGCCCGGCCCTCGCTGCCCACGAGCGCCCCGTGGCGTCGTCTGCAGGGCGGACGATGCGACCGGCGTGAAGGCTGCGTCCCGCCGCTCAACAGCCCCCGGCGCCAGCTTCTGCCTGGCGCACCAGTGCCGCCCAACTCCGATGCGCCTCGCCCTCGCGGCCGTTCGCGTGCCTGCGCACGCACCGCACGTCTTGGTTCCCCAGGTCGGATGACTCCTGTTGCTCTGATGCCTCGCGCTCCGGTGACGTCTTCTGAACCCGGACACACTTGACGTGAGCAAAAAGGGTGTATAATCGGGGGTGTTGGTCTCTGGAGTCGGTGCATGCCTCCGGGGAACCGACTCACATCCAACGACAGTAGGGCAGGATGAACGAGAGCAAGCAAGGGCGGCACGCGCTGGTGATCGTGGACGCGATCCCGCGAGGTGCACCGACCGCGTCGGTGCGCACGAACGTCTGTGGTCTGCCTGCAGACGCACTCGAGAAGCAGGATGTCAGGGTGCGGAAGCAGCTGGCAGAAGGATCTCAACGAGATCTGCGATGTGCCCGTCCGCACGGAAGTCGAACGCGCTGTACACCGCTCCGGCAAGACTCACCGCGACGAGTGCTCAAAGACCGCAGGGTCCACCGTCGGGGAGCGGAAGCGGCTTTTGGCCCTCTACGACTCTCCAGCGAAGCACCGGTGCTCGACCCGTCCAACCAACGTGGTCGGCTCCGTCCCCGTCCCTATCCGCCAGCATCTCCGCCCGATCCGCGACAGCAACAGTTCGGGCATGGTGATCGGCATGGTCTACAGGCTGGTGAGCCGCCCGACAGACTGGCACCGACTGCGCGGCTTCAGGCGTATCGCCCAAACGCTGGCACTCGTCCTGTCTTGGGGTGGCGCCCGACAGGAGAAGGAGGCCGGGGTGGGAGGCATCATGAGATTAACTAGGGTCCGCATCCGAAACTACCGGAGCATACGTGATTCCGGTTGGTTTGACATCGGGGAGGTGACGTGCTTGGTGGGGAAAAACGAGGCGGGCAAGACGGCACTGCTGAAGGCGTTGGGGGCGCTGAATCCTGTTGGGGACATCGCGTTGCCGTTCAATCCCGTCACCGACTATCCTCGGCGTGAATCAACAAAGTACCGGAAGGACGTAAAAGACAAAAAACGACCACCGGCAGATGTGGTGACAGCGGAGTTTGAACTGGACAGCCCAGACGACGATGCCTTAGCTCGAAAGCTAGAAGGAGGGGGTTTCATCAAGGACTCCAAAGTCATCCTGCAAAAAGGGTACGAGTGCACAACAACTCTTGTGCGGCAAACTGAAGTCCCCCGCGGCGATTCCGATAATGGAGACCGCCAGATCCGTTTTGGTGATGTCAAGGACCACTTCCCTGTTTTCCTATATTTCGATGAATACCACTTGATGGAGGGGCAGGTGAACTTGAACGCGCTACGCGACAGAAGGAACGCTTCGAAGCCGAAAAACTCTGACCTGCCATTGCTAGGGTTTCTGGGTCTTGCTGAACTAGATTTGGATGATCTCGAGAGCATTGACCAGACAGAAGAGTTGCAGGCAGATCTTGAATCGGCAGGAAACCATCTGACGCAGGAAGTGTTGCCGTACTGGTCTCAGAACATACACATGCAGATAAAGTTCGAACTGCTACCTGGTCGCCCAGGCGATCCCGAGGGCATGCAAAGTGGCTTCAATATGATTGCGTCAGTCACAAACACACTGGTTAACGTGTCCACTCGAATCGGCACACGATCAAGAGGGTTTGTCTGGTTTTTCTCATTCTTGGCCTGGTACAACCATATTCGAGATAACCACAGAAATCTCATATTGCTATTGGACGAACCCGGCTTGTTCCTGCATGCGAAAGCACAGGGAGACCTACTACGGTTCTTCTCGGAGAAGGTCAGGTCCGACCACCAGTTGATTTACACCACGCATTCGCCGTTTATGGTGGACCCGTCTAATTTTGGTCGCGTGCGAATTGTTCAAAACCGGGACAATGAACAGAAGCCGCGTGCCAACGAGCCGGAAACCGGAACTAAGGTCTTCGATGATGTCATGAGGGCAACATCCGACAGTTTGTTTCCCCTGCAGAGTGCCTTGGGATATGAAATTTCGCAAACGCTTTTCGTCGGCAAGAACTGCCTTGTTGTGGAAGGGCCAACCGACCTCATGTACATCCAGGCTGTCTCACAGTTCTTGGAGGGGAACGGCCGGACTGGTCTGGACGAGCGGTGGACCATTACGCCCGTTGGAGGCGCCGACAAGATTCCGGCGTTTGTCGCCCTGTTTAGGGCACAAGAGGACCTGAACGTTGCGATGCTGGTTGACTACCAGACAGGGGACGCGCAGAGAATTCGAAACCTGAAGGGCAAGCTGCTGCACGAATCCAAAATCAGGACATACGCCGAGTTCGTCAAGAAAAAGGAGGCGGATGTTGAGGACATGTTTTCTCCCAACTTCTATTTGAGGCTTGTGAACGGCGCTTACCGAATGAACGTGTCGATGGGCAATCTGGAAAAGGGCGAGCCTCGAATCGTAAGGCGACTTGACAAGTATTTCAAAACTCTCCCCGATAAGGTTGTTTTCCGCCACTATCGCCCAGCTCGATATTTGTGGGACAACCTGTCTGCGCTTGAGAAAGAGATGCAGAAGACTTGCCTTTCACCGTTTGAGGAGATGTTCAAGGTTCTTAACGACATGCTCGACTAGGTTGAGTGTCCGGCAGCGCCCCCACGGAGAGACGCAGGCATGTCTCGGTCGTCCCGACCAACACCGACCGCGCGGAACATTCTCGCCGGAGCATCCGCGCTCATCGGCCACCTTGCCCGTGCGCCGAGCATGCGAGTGTCCCCCCGATCGCGGTTATTCGAAAGGTTGCAGCTTCCGGCTCTGTTCCTTTTGCCGATATTCTTCTGCGAGGTCCTCCACGCGTGAGGCCGATGCTGCTGACCATCCGCGAACCGCCACGCCCGATTCGTCCGCAAGCCGGTGAAAGACCGCGAGCCGTTGCGAAATGACTGTGTCGCTGTCGTCGTGTCGGGACGGAACAGTTAATGATTGCGCAAACGCCAATACGATTCGCTCCGGGTCCTTGGAAGCTTCGACTATCTTGCGCGCCGCTTCGGTCAAGTGCAGCTCCCCGTTGTCTCCGTGTGTGCTGACTGGCCACAGGACACGCGCAACTAGGCGCAGACGGTTTTCTCGATCCCCGAGATCCGCCCAAGATTTCAACCTTTCGGCGTCAACAGCGGAGAAGGCGCTGTCCTCTCTTTCGCGCCATGCCGTTAGAAAGTGGTTGACGGCGTCTGTGTCATTCGGCCCCGCAAACAAAATGTCGAGCGCGACGTGCGGCACTTTTTCTGTCAAGCGGTTGACCAGATGAAACATTTCTTCCGCCTCATCGTTGTCGCTGAGCAGCGGAAGTCTCAGAATCAATGTCTCTAGCACCGGACGCAGATCGGACTGCGACACTTGCTGCCCCGAACAGGTGTCAATCACTGAACACAGGGCGCTGATGAGAAGCGGCGGCAGATACCATGTGTTCGTGTGTTTCTCGATCACTTGTGTCGCAAGTGTTAGCCCGAGATCGACAATGGCCGGTCCCACAGGAAGACTCGGGTGTCTCCCGAAGCGGATCGCCAAACCTCTTGTGACGCTCCGCGCGCCACTCTCTCTTGATGCGATCAGGTGCAACAGGCGTACAAGTGTCTCCTCCGGAAGATCAAGAAAGGATTCCTGCCATGCAATGCCCGCGAAAGTGCTGGTGCTGATTGCTTGGTCACTCAGGCATCTTTCCAGTCGTGCGACCGCACGTGCGTCTATCTCGACCCGTTGCTGCAGTGCCGCAAACTTTTTCCGAAGCCTTGGGTGCTCGGAAGCCTCGTCCAGAAGTCGCTGGGCGAGGTTGCCGTCTCGGCTTCTTGCCTCGTCAACGATCCCGATGAAAATATTCGGGGATCCGGGGGATTCATCGCTCGCCTCGTTCAACTCGGCAACCAACTCATCCCATAACAACTTCAGATCGGCGTGTTCCCGGATAGCACCGCGCGCGAAAAAGTAGGTGTGCTCATTCTCGTCCGTCAGCATGCCGGAAAAAAACTGCCGCAGCTTGACGGGTCCCATCCTTGCCGCGCGCTTTCCGATCCTGACCGCAAGTCCTGCGCTTGCGCGCAGGTTTTCCCCGGAAATGTCGGGAGGGAGAGTTTTCCGGTCGCCATCTCCCCTGGGAGCCTCAAATGGCAAACTTCGGATGCGACCGCAAATAAGGTCGACAGGGTCGGCGGGTCTCAGCTCCCGTGCAAGCTGAGTCAGGCAGATGTACTCCTCTTCCTTGGATTCCACCTCTGCGCTGGCAAGTCGAAGCGACCGCGTTTCCAGTACCGCCACCCAACCGCGCCGCCAAGGTTTCTTTGCTCCTAGAATCTTTGACGTTTTGACCAAGGCGCCCCGAATCTCCGGTATCTCCCAGAGATTCGAAAATGCGGTGGCAAACGCACCCCTGGCTAGGCGGTGGGCATTTTCCGGGAGACGGGGAACAGACCCGGAGATTAGATCCAAGAGCTTCGTGCCCCATTCGGCCTCACTCATGTCGCTTTCCGGAAGACCGTCCTGATTGTGTGTGCGCGCACCATAGTTCGGAAAGTATTTGAATGGCGTTCTCAGATGGAGAGCGCTCAACAGCATGGTGCCCCCCTCAATCTGGCACGAAGGGTCGTCGCTCTGCAAGTATTTGCAAATGATGTCGAAACGCTCTTTGATTCCCGGCCGAATCCAGCGAAAACTGAAGGAGAACAACCTGAGTGCCTGTACGCGCATGACCAAGGAGAGTGTCTCATGTTGCCTTCTTGCAAGAAACACCAGGGCGTCAATGCATCGATCAAACATTCCCTCCTCACATGCGATCACTGTCAGCGCATTCATTATGGCGACGATGACCGAGAGATCTGATTCCTTGGTGTGCTCTGCCTGCCCTGCCTGCGGCTCCTGTGGCGCCTCTGTGAGCCACGCCTCGATCATTCTCAGGACTGGGCCGGGAATTATTGCCGCCGCATAGCATATGATCTCTGCGTTCTCTTCGTCAAGATTCGACAGATCCGAGAGTGGACCGTCCTTGGATAGCCATGACTTGGCAAACTCCACCGCCCGCTCGCTGTCGTGGAGATAACTGAAGCGATGTGCAAGTGACCGGAACAGGCGCGGCATATCTGCGGGCCGAAATGCGTCTGCGATGGCGTCCGGTGACATATGTATTAGGGCGTTGCTGGCAAGCCTGTTTGCAATCGCCTCTGGCAACAACGCCCACCAATGCCCTCTGTCCTCGATCAGATGTCTCTCTCGCAAAGCCTGCCCATGAGAGTAGATTTGGTCGGCGCTTAGGTCAAGCAAGCCTCCGAGCACCGAAAGTTCGGGGGCGCTCCCCCGCGTCTCGGTGGAAAACGAATAGACAAGTGACAGCACCTCGGCACTCTTGAGCAATTCGTCGTCCGCCCCGACAATTCTCCTGAGCAGGGCGTCGTCGGAGAGCGCCGCGATGTTCTCGCCACTTTCGATGTTTCCCGCCAAGACAATGGTAACC
>CAZNYE010000436.1:0-4343 GCA_964577185.1 uncultured Pseudomonadales bacterium
CTCGTGCCCTGTGCCGCGAAGACTTGCTCGATTTCCGCAATGCTGTTGTATTCGAGGTTCAGGGTGTCTTTCACCACGCCTGCCGGAACACCCGGAGAGCCGGGAATGCCAAGTGTGAGGACACCCGATCCCGCTCCGAGCAGCAGCGAGTCCACATGACCGTGGTAGCAGCCCTTGAACTTCACGATGAGATCTCGTCCGGTGAATCCGCGCGCAAGCCTGAGCGCACTCATGGTGGCTTCCGTTCCTGAATTAACCAGGCGAACCGCATCCATCCCAGGCACGTGTGTGATGAGCTTGCGTGCCAGTGAGGTCTCTTGAAGCGTCGGCGCGCCAAACCCCATGGCGCGGTCAGCCTGACACTTGACCGCTTCGGCGACCTCTGGCGCCGAGTGGCCGAGGATCATGCACCCCCAGGAGCCAACATAGTCTATGTAGGAATGACCGTCTATATCCGTGACGCGGGCACCGCTTCCGCTCTGCAAGTAGACCGGGTCTCCTCCCACGCCTTGAAAAGCTCGAACCGGGGAATTGACGCCGCCTGGAATGAACTGCTTCGCCTCGGCGAAAGCTTGGGTAGAACGATCGCGATCTGACATATGCGTGCTTAGAACGGACGAACGATTGCGCACACTAACACCAGTAGCAGGATGAGCGTGGGAACCTCATTCATCATGCGAAAGGTCTTCGAACCATGTGGGTTGATGCCACGAGCGAATTGACCCGCCATCAAGCCACACCACAGGTGAAACGCCACGAGTGCCGCGACCAATGCCAGCTTTGCGAGAAACCAGCCTTGGGTGAGATAGACGGCCGGGGCCGTGTACAAGGCCACAATTGCGCTCCCGAATCCGATTGACAACAGGGCGGCCGGAAGCATGATGACTTTCAGCAGCCGCTGTTCCATGATCACGAATCGCTCGCGCGAGACTCGATCCGTGGCATCGGCGTGATACACAAAGAGTCGCGGAAGATAGAAGAGTCCGGCGAACCAGGCGATCACACCGAACAAATGAAAGACTTTTAACCAGACCACTCGCCCAAGCTCGGATCCTATGCTGAGGTGCGAAGCCTACTATTGATTGGGGCGGACAACCAACTTGCGGATGGTTGTAATTCGGACGGGATTGTCCGAAAATTGGTGCATGAAAGGCCGGGCATTTGTAGAGCGCGTCAGGCAGCTTGGGCGCGAAAACGATGTGCCGGTGCGTCTAGATGCAAAACGGGGAAAGGGCAGCCATGCGATTCTTTACTTCGGAGACCGAAAGTGCGTCGTGTAGGAGGGCAGCAAGAATATTGGCCCCGGTCTGCTGTCAGCCATGATTCGACAATTGGGCCTGAAGCGCCAGGATTTTCGTCCGACATCTCGGAAGTTATAACAGTTAAGTCACATGAAGTTTGTATACCCAGCTAGTTTTTCACGAACGGGACCAGATGAGATCGTAGTTTCCTTTCGCGATTTTCCTGAGTGCCTTACCTCTGGCACTAATTTACGTGAGGCGATTTCTGCGGCTATTGACGCGCTTGAGGAAGCGATAGCGGGTCGAATCGACGATTCGGAGGAGATACCCGCCCCTAGCAGGCTGGCAGTGCGAGAAAAGGCCATCCCAGTGCCCCCCGCGTATGGCCGCAAAGGCTGCGCTTGCCATCGCGCTGCGTGACAGTGGATTGAGTCAGGTGGCATTCGCCGCTTCTCTTGGCATTGACGAAAAGGCGGTACGCCGGATGCTTGATCCACGACACGGGACAGCACCGGACCGGGTCGACAAAGCGTTGCGGATGCTCGGTCAGAGAATCGCGGTGCAGGTGCAGGCTGCTTGAATTGGACCACTACTCGCGAGATGGATCTCGCCTTGCGGATGGTTTGATACACTCATGTAAGGCTCAATTGGCGCGTAACTGCTCGAAGAGGTAGCGCCGCTATCAAAGGAATCAAAATCCGTGAATGCACCTGAAATCGAAATGTCCGTGAGTGCCGCGAGCAAAGTGCGCGAACTCATTGATCTTGAAGGCAACCAAAGCTTGAAACTGCGCGTGTTCGTGACCGGCGGCGGATGTTCGGGGTTTTCCTACGGGTTCACATTTGACGAACAGGTTGAGCAGGATGACGCCGTTTTTGAGGAAAGCGAAGTGCAGTTGTTGGTCGATTCCCTGAGCTATCAATACCTGTCGGGGTCGCGAATCGACTATTTGGAAGACCTGCAGGGCTCCAGATTTGTCGTGGAAAACCCAAATGCCGAGACCACCTGTGGGTGCGGCAATTCGTTTTCGGTTTGAAACGCTTCGCGCCAGCGGGAATGCCCATGCCGAGGCGAATTGGAAACGTAGGGAGTAACTACTCGCCCCCCTCCCTTGACACTTTAGGAACTAGTTGGCGCCAATCACCGAAATCCTTGAATCGAAGCTGTTGAGGCGATCATGCCACGGGGTGGTTTGCGCGATGAAAGTGGACATGTCGGCATCGGCGATGGCCGTGTCTCGCACCACCGGGATCTTGCGCGGGTCCATGTGGCGGCCATTTTCGATGTACTCGTAATGCAAATGCGGTCCGGTGGCCCAGCCGGTCGCCCCCACGTAACCAATCACATCGCCTTGGCGCACCTTGGTGCCCGGCTTGACGCCTCGAGCAAATCGAGACAGGTGTAGGTAACGGGTCTCTATCCCATTGGCATGCGCGATTTCGATGTAGTTCCCAGAAGAGGAGCGGCGGCCCGCGGTCTTCACCCGGCCTTTGCCAGCCGCCTTGACCGGTGTGCCGGTAGGGGCCGCATAGTCAACCCCCAAGTGGGCGCGCACCTTGTCGAACATGGGATGGAGCCTCTTGTGGCTGAATCCAGAACTCACCCTCGTAAAATCAACCGGCGCGCGCAAGAAGGCGCCGCGAAGGTTCTTTCCTTCGGGTGTGTAATAGTCCTTCTCGCCGTCGCTGCCAATGTAGCGAAGGGCGGTATGGTTCTTTCCGCGGTTGGTGAATCGGGCCGCGAGAATGTCGCCATAGCGATGGAAGTTCCCATCTAGGTACTCGGATTCGTAGAGAAGTTCAAAAGAGTCTCCGCTGCGCACATCGAGCACAAAATCTATGTCCCAGCGAAATATCTTCGCTAGGCGCAGAATAATCTCGTCGCCAAGTCCGCCGCGCTGGCCGGCGATAAAGAGATTGTTGACTATGGTCTCGGAAGCGTACCCCAGCCGCACTTCGGGTTCGACGTGTTCGATGTTGAGTTGAAAGCCGTCGCGGTCCTCCGGGCGCCTCCATTCGATCGAATTGGCGGCATCCCTTTCAATTCGCAGCATCTCGAGCGTTCCATCTGGTCTCATACCCACTTCAATCCACTGGCCGGGGAAGACGCGACGAAGCTCGGACGTTTGTTCCCCATCGCGCAGCAACACTTGTAATTCACCAGGTCCCACGCCAAGATGGTCAAGCAGTGTGGAAATGTTGTCGCCCGGCTCCACCTGCACCCGCCCGGTGGTTTGAATGGGTGGAGACTCTTGCCGAGCGCTGGCTGGCGATTGTTGATGTTGACTAATCTCATGGTAGGAAGGGTTGCCGACAGTGATCGCTTGCTGTCCCTGTAGCTCACCTTCAGGCATGCCGTTGGCGCTTTCAAGAACAGGCGAATTCACGGCGAAAAAGCCGAAGAGTATGCTCCCTACAAGCATAAGCAGAAAGCCCACTCCGCCCGGCGAGCGCGCGTGTGCTTTCAAATGGGAAAATGGTGCTGTCAACTGAGTCGCCCCCGGCTTACACTAGATTCTCTTACGTTCCGTGACATTCCGTGTTTTTGCGTTTCGTGAACATTGCGCCGAAAATGAGCATCCTTCTTCGAATTCTTAGGTTATCGCACCGCGCTAGGGGGAAAAGCGCCAACAGAGCGTCAATAATAGTAATACATTTGACAGTACATTTGACAAAGAAAAGCACTTCAACCTGCCAAAAATGGTTATATTTTGTGAGACGCTCCACAACATATTGTGATATTGCGGTCCTGCGGTTCGTTTTTCGAGGCAGGTAGATGACCGTATCTCAACTCAACAAATTCGATTCGAGAGGGCTTGTCGCACAGGTTTCGCACGCAGAGGATTGTGCATCCTGGCTCGAAGCGGATTCGCGAACGCTTTATTGTGGTTTCGACCCGACCTTCGGGAGTTTGCACATAGGACATTTATTGCCGGCACTCATGTTGCGGCGATTCCAGCTTCTTGGTCACCGTCCGATCATCTTGGTGGGCGGTGCGACAGGCCTGATCGGAGACCCTTCCTTCAAAGATGCGGAAAGGTCGCTCAACCCACGCGAACTTGTGGATGAGTGGAAGGCGCGCATTGCCGAGCAGCTTTCCTCG
>CAZNYE010000437.1:0-5271 GCA_964577185.1 uncultured Pseudomonadales bacterium
ACACGGACGTGCCCGATGACTTCCTGTCAGCCCTTGCGCACCTTGCGGAGCAGTGCTCCGCATCGCGCTTCGCGCGAACGGTGCTCACCAGCGGGGTTTGCCTCCATGCCGCCCACCTCCTTCGCGACGACCTCCCTGACGGCCGCCATCTCGCTGCCCACCTTCAAATCTCTTCCGCTGTGGCTTGGCTTCGTTCACTGTCATCGGCCTGCCCTCACAGTCCTTGCCGTTGAGTTCTTTGATTGACTCCTGCGCTTCGCTGTCGCTCGACATCTCAACGAACCCGAAGCCCTTGCTACGCCCGGTTTCTCTTTCGGTAATGATATTCACCGATTCGACTGTGCCGAACTCGCCAAAAAGATCAGCCAAGGTTTGTTTATCGACGGCATAGGGTAGATTGCCGACATAGAGTTTCCTGCCCATGAATCCTCCTGTAGATTCCGAAATCGCTCACAAGGACGAAGGCAGAATGCCCACGAAACCTAAGGAAGCAACGTGCTAAGGTGGCAATTGTAGTCGAATTGCGGGAAAGTGGACACGTGTTTCCGCCAACTCGCTCGCCCGAGACCCGCAAAGAAGACCCAACACGACCAACCACTGGCTCAAGTTACTGGAAGACTTGTGCATTATCTTCAAGGCGATCCCAATTTCACAGGAACGTCGCCCGCGCACTCCTCAAAGAGCCCAAATACTATTTCCACAATAACGGCATGGTTCAGGGTGGAGACCGAAACAACCCGGAGCGAGTTCTTCCGACCTGGCTTTCCCGACAAGGCGTTGCAGAGATTAGCGCGCCGCAGCAGCTTGAATAGACCGCAATTGTCCCGGCAGAGCGCAAGAAGTGCGACACTAATGCACTAGGCACCCTCCTACTTTACCGAAGCTCGTCATGACCGTGCATTCACCGCACAAGAACTTTGATCCCACGCGCGCATTGCCTGCGGGTGCGTACCGCGATTCAGAGTGGCTGGCGGTCGAGAAGTCGAGTATCTGGCACGGCGACTGGGTGTTCGCCGCCACGGAAGATGCGCTTTCCTCGTCAGGTGATCAGCTCCCTGTGCGAGTCGGAGACCAGCCCGTGCTCCTGATGCGCAACCAATCCGGGGAACTCGTGGCGCTGTCGAATCTGTGTGCACACCGAGGCACGCTGCTGGTGGAGGAACGGACGAACAGCCCACGCATCCAGTGCCCCTACCATGCTTGGACCTACGACGACACCGGGCGGCTCATCGGCGTGCCTTACGCAAACGCGGACGCAATGGAGAGATCAAACCACGGCCTCGCAAATTACCGCATTGAATCTTGGCACGGACTGGTATTTGTCAGCCTCCGCCAAGACGTCGAACCCCTCGCAACACGGTTCGCGGTGATCGAATCACAGGCGACCCACCACGGCATAGACCGATTGCTGCACACCTCGGAGCTGGAATCCTCAGAAACCTGGGAATGCAACTGGAAGATCGCCATTACCAACGCAATGGAGAGCTACCATCTATTCAAGGTTCACCCCAGGACCTTGGAGCCTTTCTCGCCAACGAGCGGCGCGTACTACATCACTGGCTCCGCCCGCGCGACCGCCACCGGTGGCGCGAAAAAAGGTGAGGGCGACTATCTTCTTCTGAGCCTGCCGCCTGGATTCGTCGGAGTGTTCACGCAGGGTAGTTTCGTTTGGCTGGCTGTCTATCCCCTCGGAACGCATCGTTGCACGGTTCGCACAGGAGGCGCGTTCACATCACCTGGTCGCCGAGGTGCACTTGGCAAACTTGGCGAGTGGCTCGGATGGGCATTCGCGGATTCTGGACAGACGGGCTTTCTCGCCGAGGACAAGGCCATTTGCGAACGCATACAACGCGGTGTCACGGGAGATTTCACACCCGGCAAACTATTGCCGGTCGAACGAGTCGTTGAGGACTTCGGCCACTATCTGAATTGGAGAATCAACAAGGTCGAACCGCCCGCGCCGCATTCAGAGCGCAAGTAGGGTATTCGACTGGCACCTTGTTTAGGCTCGATCATGGTGACGAGTTTCACAGCCGCTCTTGGCACCGACATGGACACCGCTATCGGCGCGTGTCAAGCTGCATTGAGAATCAAGGGGTCGAATTCGCACTGGATGCGCGGATAACGCTCGCACCAAGCTTGCCGTTCACCCCTGCCAGCACTCAGAATTGCGTCTATGGAATTCCAACTGATCGCCATCGCCTTGGGGGACGTCGCCTGGATCGCTGTGGCCTTCCTGCTCGGCGTACTAGCCAAGGCGATCCGACTGCCGCCGCTGGTCGGCTTCCTCGTCGCAGGCTTCCTACTCAACCTGTACGGTTTCGTCGGCGGGGAGATGATGGAGAAGCTCTCAGACCTTGGCATCACGCTGTTGCTGTTCATTGTCGGCTTGAAGCTCAACCTGCGAACCTTCGGACGCCCGCAGGTCTGGGCGGTTACCGCCCTGCATATGGCGATCATTGTCTGCGTGTTCAGCACCGGCATTTTCGTGCTCGCTCTCGTCGGCGTGCCCTTCCTCTCGGGCTTAGATTTTCAGCAATCTCTTCTGATTGCGTTTGCATTGAGCTTCTCAAGCACCGTCTTTGTGGTGAAAGCGCTTGAGGACAAGGGCGAGAGCGCCTCGCTGCATGGTCGGATTGCCGTTGGAATTCTGATCGTTCAGGATCTTGCCGCCGTGGTGTTCCTGGCCGCCTCTACCAGCAAGTGGCCTAGCTACTGGGCGTTCTTGCTGCTTTTCCTCATTCCGCTGAAGCCGCTGATGCTCCGTCTCCTAGAGCGTGTTGGCCACGGCGAACTCCTCGTGCTGCTCGGCTTGATACTCGCATTGGGCGGCGCGCAGGTGTTCGAGCTGGTCGGGCTGAAGGGCGACCTGGGCGCCCTTGTGATTGGAGTGTTGGTCGCCAGCCACCAGAAGTCCGACGAATTGGCCAAGACCATGCTCGGCTTCAAGGATCTCTTCCTCATCGCCTTCTTTCTATCCGTTGGACTGTCCGTGCAGATCACGACGGAAGCAGTGCTATTGGGCGCTGCCTTGACACTGCTCGTGTTCCTCAAGGCCGCTCTCTTCTATGCGCTGCTCACCGCCTTCAAGTTGAGGTCCCGAACTTCCTTGTTCGCGTCACTCAACCTCACCAACTTCAGTGAGTTCGGGCTTATCGTCGCAGCGATCAGCGTGGCGAACGGTTGGATGGGAGCGATGTGGCTGGTTGCCATCGCGGTCGCATTGGCGCTCTCATGCGTTGTCGCCGCCGGACTGAACCTGGTCTCCCGCCAGATACACACCCGATACCGGTCCCTATGGCAGCATCTGCAACGATCCGCACGGCTTGCCGACGATCAGCCGCTCGACATCGCCGATGCGAAGATCGCCATCATAGGCATGGGGCGGATCGGTACGGGGGCGTATGACCACATGCATGAGCGATACGCCGGCGCGGTTGTCGGCATCGATATCGATCCGATCAGTGTGCAGCACCTGCAATCAACCGGTCGCGATGTGCTGTTGGGCGACCCAGGCGACGCGGACTTCTGGGATCGCGTTGAGGCATCCCATACCCTTGAGCTGGTGCTGCTGGCGCTTCCCAGCCTTGATGCGAACCTCGCGGTGATCGAGCAGTTCAAGGCTGAGTCGGTTGATGCCCGACTCGCCGCGCTCGCCAAGTTCGAAGATGATGTCGAACGGCTGCAAGCAGCCGGCGCATCAACCGCCTTCAATCTCTACGCGGAGGCTGGCGCAGGTTTCGCCGCGCATGTAACGGAACAGATGTCGCTTCATGGCGGGCGAAAAATGGATCTTTCTGCTTACTGATGTCCACAGTCATCGATGATCAACATCAACGCGCTCGTTGTCTGTTGCGGTTTGGTATTCTTAGCACAATATTTCTGACAGTTTGATAGGAGATGCGGACCATGAGCAGTCTCCCGAAGCGCATCATGGCGCATGCCGATGGACTTCCGGAAGCGACACCCCTGTGTCCGGGTGCGCTGCTGCACTTGGGTAAGCGCGCGGCCATCGACCAAGCACTCTCCATTGAGGACCGAGCGAAGTGTGTTTCCCTCGCTGAATTACCATAGCTTTTTGACAAGCACTGATATCGGTGTCATTATTCAGTGCCGATATCAGTGCTTGTAGTGACGGTGACTGAACTCAAACAGAGGGCCAGTCAAATACTCAACGACAAGGAACCCACTGCCATATTGCGCAACAGTAAGATCGAAGGATATTACGTCCCGGCAGAGGCCTTGGCTTTCGACACCCTTGAGGATGCCAGAGTGGCGAAACTGACGCAGTCAATTCTCGATCAGCGATCGGAGGTGCTCGCCTACCTAGCAAAGAAGTGAAGGTCGCGCTACCAACAGAGCAGCAAATTGCGGATCTGCATGAGCACCTCTTGGTAAGATATGGTGGACTGTCTAGTTCCCGGTTCGGCGTATCGGTAGGTGTCATACTCGGCCGAATCCAGATGAACTTGGCCTAACAATTCGAGATGCCGACAGTTGCAGAGGTCGCGGCCTTCACTGCGTATGCGTTCACCATTGGTCACCCATTCAATGATGCGAACAAACTCACGGCACTCGCCATCGGCGATTTAATCCGGTTGATCAACGATGAGAACATCATTGCCTCCAAGTATCAGTTCGAGCTTGCTGACCTTGTTGTTGAACTGGCCGCAGGAGATATCGATCAAGATAGGTTCATGGAAACGTATATTGAGATGATCGCGCGAGGTGATTAGGATTCGCGCCTGGACCATTTAAGAATCGCATTACATCAAGTCCTTGTTCCGGATGCGCTACTGTGCCTAGACAATGCGTTGTACGACGTTAATTAGTCGGCCCTGAATTAGTTGGTTTTCAGGCGGTTTCAGCCGCGAACCGTGGGTGAATGGAGCCGCAGTGGCCCCGCAGATCGGCCGGATTCGGGTCAGATATTCCAACAATGGCAGATACAAACTTAATGAAGAGCCGTTTCAACGGTTCCCAAACCAGGGCGCAAAGAATCTCCCCCAGCTTCCTCAGGATCAGCCTCAGGTTGTGCCCCGCGCAGCTGAGCAGCACGTTCATCTGGTCGCCCCCGGCGCCCTTCAGCCAGTTCCTCCCCATCAGCCCGTCCGACTCCGGGTGCCCGATCACCGGCTCCACCGCCTGCCGCCTGCGAATGCACTTCCTCACGCGCATGGTCTTCACGCCCCGCTTCTGCCCGCTGATGTACACCACCGCCTCCTCCTCGCCGTGGCCCCTGTATCCCTGGTCAACGTACGCCTCCAGCAC
>CAZNYE010000438.1:0-6828 GCA_964577185.1 uncultured Pseudomonadales bacterium
TCGTTGCACCGCTCGTGCCAATTGGCCTCGGCTTCGGAAGGCTGGGCAACTTCGCGAACACTGAACTGCCCGGCCGTATCTCAGAAAGTGGCTTTGGATTCCATTATCCCTGTCACGCCGTCATGAGCCTGAATCCAACATGTCAAGGGGCGTTTGAACCATTCGTAAGACACCCCTCGTCGCTCTACCAAGCCTTCGGGGAAGGATTGGTGCTGTTCGCGATCATCTGGTGGTATTCAAGCACGCCGAAAATCACTGGACAGGTTTCTGCGGTGTTCCTCATGACCTATGGTGTCATCCGCATCATCACCGAACTCTTTCGCGAACCTGACCCTTGGCTCGGGTTCCTGTTCGGTATCGGTCTCACTATGGGGCAATGCCTGTCGATGGTCATGATCCTGGCAGGTGCCCTCATCTATCGGCACGCTTTGAGGAACAAGGATGCAGCAATATCTTGAGCTCATGCGCGAAGTGCGCGACACGGGAAATGTCAAGGGAGACCGTACAGGTACAGGCGTCAAAAGCCTTTTTGGTCGACAGTCGCGCTACGACCTGTCAATCGGCTTTCCCCTCGTC
This sequence comes from uncultured Pseudomonadales bacterium, assembly GCA_964577185.1. Taxonomy (GTDB): domain Bacteria; phylum Pseudomonadota; class Gammaproteobacteria; order Pseudomonadales; family Azotimanducaceae; genus Azotimanducus. The sequence goes on from CAZNYE010000438.1 coordinate 577, forward strand.
ACCACCAAGAAGGTGTTCTTGAAGGGGATCATTCATGAACTCCTGTGGTTCCTACGCGGAGAAACCAATGTACGGCCACTGCAGGAAAAGGGTGTACACATCTGGGACGAATGGGCCGACGAAGAAGGCGAGCTTGGTCCGGTCTACGGCTCACAATGGCGTAGTTGGCCGACCCCCGAGGGAGACACCATAGATCAAATCACTCGCGTCGTGAGTGACATTCGGGGCTCCCCGGAGTCCAGACGCCTGATCGTCAGCGCATGGAACGTCGCGCTCGTCGACGACATGGCGCTGCCGCCCTGCCATAACATGTTTCAGTTCTACGTGGCCGACGGGCGCCTCTCCTGCCAGCTCTACCAGCGCAGCGCCGACCTCTTTCTTGGAGTGCCCTTTAACATCGCTTCCTACTCGCTCTTGACCATGATGGTGGCGCAAGTCTGCGACCTCAAACCAGGCGAGTTCGTTCACACCTTCGGCGATGTCCATCTCTATCTCAACCACTTGGAACAGGCGGACCTGCAACTCACCCGCGAGCCACTTCCGCTTCCGACTATGCAAATCAATCCCGAGGTCAAGGACATCTTCGCATTTGAGTACGAGGACTTTAGCTTGGAGAATTATCAGTTCCATCCAGCCATCTCGGCACCCATTGCGGTGTAGACGGGTGATTCCACATTGACTGCACCGGCGCTCATCTGGGCCATGACCGAAAACCGCGTCATCGGCAAGGATAACGGCCTGCCTTGGAAGCTCCCGGATGACATGCGCTGGTTTCTCCGTCACACCAAGGGAAAGCCGGTGATCATGGGTCGCAAGACCTTTGAGAGCATGCCCTCGGCGCTACCCGGAAGGCGCAATCTCGTTCTCAGCCAGAACTCGGACTACGCTTCCTCCGAAGCCGAGGTGTTCACAAGACTTGAGGATGCGTATCGGGCTGTGAGCGGCGCACATCAACCGGAACCCATGGTCATAGGCGGCAGTCATGTGTATCGCTTGGCGCTCATGGAGACAGGAGAATTCGCGCTCAGGCGCCTTTACCGTACCCTCATACATACCGAAATCGAGGGCGATGTCTTCTTTCCAGACCTGTGCATGGAGGATTGGTGTCAAGTATTCTGTGAGCGGCACGAGAAAGATGCCCGGCATGAATTCGCCTTCACCTTCGAGATTTTCGAACCCAAATGAGGACTATTGAGTGATCGTTCAGCCCAGAATTCGCGGTTTCATTTGCACAACCGCGCACCCGACCGGATGCGCTGAACTGCTGCGTAGAGACTTTCATCACATAGAAGAAATGGGCATCGATGCCAAGGCTGGACCTCGCAATGTCTTGGTACTTGGCGCGTCTGGGGGCTACGGGCTCGCTTCACGAGTGGTTGCCGCCGCGGGCTATGGCGCTCGCACCCTTGGTGTGTCCTTTGAAAAATCTCCCTCGGGCAAGCGCACGGCCTCCGCTGGTTGGTATAGCGCCCGTGCCTTTGACGGCCTAGCCAGCTCGCGTGGCCTGGATGCCACAAGCCTGGACGGCGATGCCTTCTCCGATGAGCTCAAGGAAGAAGTCTGTTCGCGGCTTGCGCAGGACTTCCGCCCTTTGGATCTTCTTGTCTATAGCCTCGCCTCCCCCGTGCGGCAGCACCCGAAATCGGGCGAACTCTTTCGATCTGCCATCAAACCACTCGGCGCGCCCGTGGACTCCCGCACCCTAGACATACACTCTGGCCAAGTCACCGAGACGCACCTGGAACCCGCGTCCAAAGCCGAAACGCAAAGCACCATCGCCGTCATGGGAGGGGAGGATTGGGAGTATTGGATCGATGCCCTTGAATCCGCGAATCTTCTGTCGGAGAGATTCCAGACGGTCGCGTATACTTATTTGGGCAGCGAATTGACTTGGCCCATTTATCACAAAGGGACACTCGGGCGCGCGAAGGAAGATTTGGACCGTGCCGCCGAGGCGATTCGTGGTCGATTAAGTGAGGGGCAAGATGCCAGAGTCGCCGCGCTCATGGCGACCGTCACCCAAGCGAGCACTGCGATCCCGGTGGTGCCCCTCTACGTGTCCCTGCTATTCAAGGTCATGAAGGAACGTGGAGTGTTTGAATCAACGCTTCAACATATCGCACGTCTCTTCACCACACAGCTTTATGGACAGCGAAGCCGTCGTCTCGATGCGGCTGGGAGGATCAGACTCGATGAGCAGGAATTAGCCAATGAAATACAGGAGGAAGTTCTGCGCCGTTGGAAGAGCGCCAGCTCCGAGAACATTGAAGACATCAGTGATCTTTCTGCCGTTCGCGAGCAGTTCCTGAAGGTGTTCGGTTTCTCAGTCGAAGGCGTGGACTATGAGGCAGAGCAAGATATTTTTTCGGTTCCAGTGGCATGACGAACGGTCCTATGAGATTTAAAGAAATCCAAGTTCGCTTCGCGAGCGGTGTTACCGGACGGAACATCGACATCCCCTCGGCTTCTCCGCGCAATTTCCACCAGGTCATCAGCGCGCCGGGCGAGATGCCGAAGCTCTCCATCGACGGCAAGCTGTTTCTGCCCGAGGAGGGTGAAGGACCATTTCCACTGGTCATGGTGTGCCCCGGAAGCCTCGGAGTCGCACCTTCTCATCTCGCGCATGCCGAGACGCTCTGCGACCAAGGTTTCGCGACTTTTGTTCTTGATAGCTTCGGTGCGCGGTCGGTCACTTCAACAGTCGCCAATCAAACCCAGTTTTCCTTCGCGGCCAGTGCCTACGACGTACTGGCGGCTTTCGACCATTTGTCCAAGTTTGACGAAATTGATGGGGCACGCATGGGTGCGCAGGGTCATAGTCGAGGAGGCTCCGCAGTCTTGAACGCCGCAACCCGCCGCTTCGCTGACGCGGTGGTGGGCCAAGAGAGGGCGCTTAAAGGAGTATTGGCCGCCTACCCATGGAGCGGTCATCAGTTCCTTGACCCTGATGTTGGAGACACGGAGATACGTGTGCTCATGGGTGACCGGGACGACTGGTGTTCGCCGGCTCAGGTGCAATCCCATATGCAGGCGATTCGCCTGACAGGGGGAAGCGTGAGCATGCTGCTGCTTGGTGGTGCCGGGCACGGATTCGACCGAGGCCCCCCGTTTGAAGACATCCCCGAAGCCGTTGTCTCAATCGCCGCGCCGACGACATATATGGCGGATGATGGTGCCATGATCCACCCATTGCAGGATCAGCCTGACGCGTCGCTCGTGGAACGCGACATCATGGTCTACGCGCTCAAAGCTGGTTTCGGCAACTACGGGGCATCGGTTGGAGGCACGTCCGAAGAAGCTGAGATTTTTCGTAACGAAATGGTCGGATTTTGGCGGCGGTTGCTTGATCACTAATTGCGTGAACATAGAAATCGTCATCTCGGAAGTGCGGGCAAGCAATGTTCAATCCGTGCATCGAGTCATCTTCGCCTGTTTCGATCAAGCTACCGCGGAGGTCTACTCGGAGGTATATGAAGCGGGCTGATCGAGTGCCGGTCAGCGAACCCCTACAGCTTTGAGAAATCCTTAATTTCGCCTGTATAATGCGGCGATGCCTGCCCAGCCTGTCGCCTATATGGAGCGCACTCGCCAGTACTACGAGGCGCAGGGCTTTGAAAAGCCGTATCAATGGGCGAAGGCCGAGGAAGTGCCCTTCACGCGACCAAGCAAGCCGGTTGCGAAGTCCCGTCTCGCACTCATCACAACGGCAAGCCTGCACGAACGACATGAGACCGACCCTCGCGCAGTGGCCTCGGGCTTTGTTGACCAGTGTCCAGACAGACTCTACGCCAACGACCTCTTCTGGGACCGCAAGGCCACTCATCTTGAGGATCTCAACTCATATTTCCCCATAGACCGGCTGAAAACCTTGGTCGAACAGGAACGCATAGGTGAACTCGCGCCTAGATTTCACTGTGTGCCCACGGAATACAGCCAGCGGCGCACTCTGGAAATCGATGCGCCGGAAATTCTCAGGCGATGCCGCGAGGATGGAGCAGACCTCGCCCTACTTGTACCCTTGTGACCAGTCTGTCACCAGACCGTGTGTCTGGTCGCTCGCCACCTCGAGGAAGCCGGCATTCCAACCGTGATTCTCGGCTCGGCGATCGATATCTGTCAGCATTGCGGTGCCCCGCGATTTGTATTCACAGACTTTCCACTCGGAAACCCGACCGGCCGACCCTTTGATGCTGAAATGCAACTCTCGATTGTCGAATCAGGTATCGACTTATTGGAGCAAGCGACTGGGCCGAGGTCCGTTACCCGCACGCCCTATGCTTGGGGCAGCGACAATTGGCGAAGGGAATACATGGAATTGCGGCCCGAAGATGCCGAAGCCCTTCGAAAACGGGGCGAGGCGCGCCGGACCATGCGAGCCGGCATGAAAAGCGGGCGTTAGGCCGATCGCAAGAATTCGCTAGATGATTGTTTACTCCGCAACACGGGCTGAGTTTTCTGAAGATGTACTCACAAATCACATCGAACAGAAGATTCTTGATGCTTTTGAGCTTCGCCTAGGACGCCGTACCGGCACCTCGGAAACAGAATCATGGAGGAATTCCCTTCAGCAAATGAACAACGTGCTCACCCTTGGGGAAATTCCGGAAGACGCGGGTGTGGCCATTGAGTATCAGGTCCCTCTTACTTCCAAACGCGTGGATTTCATTCTCTCGGGCGCCGATGCCGAGCATCACGATACTGCGGTAATCGTCGAACTCAAGCAATGGACCGAGGTCTCTCAAACCCCAAAAGACGCAATAGTCAAGACATTCCTCGGCAAAGCGCTAAGAGAAGTCACTCACCCTTCATACCAAGCCTGGACTTATGCGGCTCTCATTCGCGACTTTAATGTCGACGTCCAAGAGGGTGCAATTTCTCTTCATCCCTGCGCCTATCTCCACAATTGCCTCGATCCTTCGGTAGTCAAGTCACCCTTCTACGCCGAACACATTGAGGCAGCACCCGTCTTTATCCGCCGGGACGCCCAAGATTTAAGCAATTTCCTCAAGCAACATGTACGTCACGGCGATAAATCTGGCGTTCTCTACCGCATTGAACACGGGCGACTGAGGCCTTCCAAAAGCCTTGCCGACCACCTTGCTTCGCTTCTCAAAGGCAACCGCGAATTTGAAATGATTGACGATCAAAAGATCGTGTATGAGACAGCCTTGCAGCTAGCTGCACTGGCCAAGCGCGGAGAAAAGCAAGTTCTTTTGGTGGAGGGTGGTCCAGGAACAGGCAAATCAGTCGTTGCGATTAACCTCCTTGTGGAGCTCACCAACCGCCTATATGTTTCGCATTACGTCTCTCGAAATGCTGCGCCACGGGCGGTGTACGAAAGCAAACTGACTGGCACCTTCAAGAAGTCTCATATCACCAATCTCTTCAAGGGATCCGGCTCTTACGTCGATACACCCCCAAGCACCTTTGATTGCCTGATCGTCGACGAAGCGCATAGATTGAACGAGAAGTCGGGCCTCTATCAGAATCTGGGAGAGAACCAAATCAAAGAGATCATGCACGCTGCCAAAATGTCAGTGTTCTTTCTCGACCAAGACCAGCGAGTCACATTCAGAGACATTGGTGAGAGAGAGGAAATCCGACGCTGGGCAGGTGATGTCGGCGCAAACCTTAAGGAACTCAAGCTCGAGTCGCAGTTTCGCTGCAATGGTTCGGATGGCTATCTCGCTTGGGTAAATCATGCGCTGCAAATTGAATCTACTGGCAACGAAAGCCTGAAAGGTATCGACTACGACTTTCAGGTGTTTGACTCTCCAAATGATCTCAGGCAGCGAATTGTCGAACTCAATCAAGAAAGTAACAAAGCACGCATGGTGGCTGGCTATTGTTGGGACTGGAAGGGCAGAAGGGATCCAGACGTAAAGGATGTGACAATTCCGGAGTACGACTTCGCAATACGATGGAACCTCGACAAAGATGGGTCGCTCTGGATCGTCGCCCCAGATTCCGTGTCCGAAATCGGGTGCATACACACCTGTCAAGGGTTAGAGCTTGACTACGTCGGAGTGGTGATCGGCAGTGACTTTGTCGTGAGGAACCGCCTAGTCCGCACTGATGCGCATCAACGATCTCGACAGGACAGTTCAATCAAGGGCTTCAAAACAATGCTGAAGGAGCACCCTGAAGATGCCCGGGAGATGGCTGACCGAGTGATCAAAAACACCTATAGGACGCTAATGACTCGTGGTCAAAAAGGCTGCTATGTCTTTTGCGTGGACAAGGAAACCAATG